>JBEBGT010000007.1:0-22503 GCA_040081365.1 Candidatus Eiseniibacteriota bacterium
GCGCGTAACCGCCCGGACATGCTCGTGAGCGCGCGCGCCAGATCCCGGCTGTCGGACCCTTCGTTGCGCTCGAACATCGCCATGGCGCGCTGCTCGTAGATCCTGGCACGCGCGAAGTCCCCCAGTGCGTAGTGGTTGTTCGCCACCGCACTGAGCGCGCGCGCGACGTCGGGGTGGTTCGCGGGCAGGGCACGCGTGCGCACGCGCAGGCACTCCTGACGCAGTGCGAGCGCGCCGACGAAGTCTCCCAGCGCTTCGAGCGCCGCGGCCAGGTTGCTGATGCTCCACGCCACCAGCGGGTGATGTGGACCCAACGCCGGCCGGCGGAGCGCCAGGACATGCTCGAACCCATCGCGGGCCGCCTCGAGCGCGCCGGCCCGCATCTCGAGGGCGGCCAGCTCCTGTAGCGCGGCGGCGTAGTCGAGGCTGTCTGTACCCGGGTACCGGCGGCGGATCGCACAGGCGTGCTCGAGCAGCACGCGCGCCTCGGTGAGTTCGCCTTTCTGCGTGCGCACCGCGCCCAGGTTGAGAAGCGCCGGTACCGGCTCGGGTCCGGCAGCCGCGCCGGTGTCGCGCTCCGCGAGCGCGGCGACGGCAAGCGCCGAGGTCTCGCTTCGGGTGGCGAACCCCAGCCGCCACAGCGATTCCACCAGCAGGTCGAGGACGTCGTGGTCCCGTGGCCGAGGGGCCACCTTCGGTGCCGTCTCCCACCACCGCCGGGTCACCGACTCGACGCGCGCGTACTCGCCGTCCGCCAGCCAGCCACGCACGATGGCCAGACTGTCCGCGACGGGCGCGGGGTCGCCGGCGGCGGATGCCGTACCGGCCACGACGACGAGCCACGCGAGCGCGAAGCACCCGCGCCACGCGCTGCGCGGCCGGCGTAGGATGAGGCTAAGCGTAGGCGAGTGCGGCATCGGGCTCCCCGGACGTGTCGGCGCGATCGGAGTCGGCCCGGTGCGGGCAGTCTTGCGCCGGGAGACCCGCCAGGACGGTCGGGGGAGCCGCGACTATAGCGTCCGCAACGCCAAGCACGAAGCCCGGGCGTTCGCGCGCCCGGGCCTCATGATGTGCACTCCGTGGCAGCGGAGCGGTAAGAACGTCAGTCGACCACGGTGATCCGCGTCGATAGCACGCGACCTGGCAGCGCCAGTTGCGCGAAGTACACGCCCGAGGCGACACGCGAGCCGTCGTCACCGCGCGCATCCCACGTCACCGACTCACGGCCGGCGGGACGCGCACCCTGCACCAACGTGCGCACGCGGCGCCCGGCGGCGTCGAGGATCGTGAGCCGCACGTCGGCGGCCGTGGCGAGCGAGTAGCTGATCTGCGTGCGGTTCATGCACGGGTTCGGCAGCGGCGGCGCGATCCACGTGAGCCCGGGTTCGTCGCCCACGCCCGTGGCGGCCGCGACGTTGATCACGTAGGCGGCGTTCAGCACGCCACCATAGAAGTTCCAGTCGTCGGCCGACGTGTCGTCGCCACCGTCCGCCGCCAGGCCGATCGCCCAGAAGTTCACCGCACCGGCGGTCGCCGGGGCCTTCCACGAGAAGGTCCACGACCGGACGCTGGCGTTGGCGTGCGTGACTTCAAGGCCCGACACTCGGTTATTGGCGCCGGCGGTGAACGTGCCCGCGCTGCCCTTGAGGTTGAACCCGCCCTGTGCCGCAGCCGGCCCGCCACTCACGGTGACGGTGTAGTTGTTCGTGCTGCCCGTGGCCACGGTCTGCGGACCGGTGATGGTCACGGTGACGGCGGTGCTGGGTGTGCTGCTGTGGCAGCTGCAGCCCGTGCTGGACTGCGTGCGGCCCGTGCGGCCGTTGTTGTCGGCCAGCACCTGGCCGGCGCCGACGAGCAGGCCTGCTGCGAGTACCGCGGCAGCGGCGATGCGCGTATGAGTGCGGGTGACGGTCATGGCGAGCGCTCCTTGGCAAGGGTGACTGCTGACGTGCGCGTCGTGGGCGCGGCGCTCGTCCATCCCTCACACCCCGCAACAGCCGTGCTGAACTTCGTCAAGCCCGTCACAACTTGGCCCGGGGTGCCCTTCGGACCATCACCGACCCGAACGTGTTGCCCCAGCGAGTGCTTGCTGCAAGTCATGCCGCTGGGTGCGCAACTCGCCGACCGCGGCCCGAGCCGATGCGCGTGGATCACGTGCAAAAGTGGCACTCGGTATGACGCCCTGTCCGACCAACCCGGACGTGACCGGATGCGAAAGGCGCAGGATGCGAGTGAAGACGCGTGTTTCGGGAGGCGGCCCCGTCACGCCCCCCAAGCCCGACGCCCCGATCGGTGAGCGATCGGGGCGTCGGGAGGAAGCTCGAACCGGTCCGCTTCTACTTGAGGAGGACGAACCTCTTCACGAGTCGCTGCCCGTTCGTGTTGGCCCGGACGAAGTACATCCCGGGCTCTGCCGGCGTTCCGGTCGCGCCGGCACCGTCCCACGTCAGGCGATGCCAGCCGGGCTCGAACGGGCCGCGAGCGAGTTCACGCACGAGCGCACCGCGCACGTCGTAGACCCGCACCGTGACGTCGCCGCGCACCGGCAGGCCGAACTCGAGCAACGCACTCGGCCCCGGGTTGTGTCCCGAGAACCGCAGCGCGAACCGCTCGGGCTTCGCCCCGCTGCCCGCGTCCAGCGTGTTGCCGATGATCTGGAACGCGTTCGTGATCTCGGCGCCCACGATGCCCTCTTCATCGAACGCCACCACCGCGAGCCGCCCGTCCTCCGTGAGATCCTGCGGGACCAGCCACGAATACGTGTGCGTCGTGATCATGGTGTCGACCGGCGCCCAGGTCTCACCCCCATCGGATGAGAACCACAGCTCGAAGCGCGTGGCCGTCGCGTCGTCCGGATCGAAGAGCCGCAGCGGCGCGATCGTCTGTCCCGGCAGACGCGTCGGCATCGACTCGTCCTTCGGGCCGGCCAGATGGTGGTCGTCGTCGTAACGGACCCGAGGACGCTGGACGCGCACGGTGTCCCAACCCTGGAACCAAGACTGGTCGTCGACCCGGCCGATGATCTCGACCGGCACCTTTCGGCCATCCGGCAGCAGGGCCAGCAGCGCCTGGCGATCGAACTTGTATCTCGCGCGCCAGTGCCAGTGATGGTGTTCGCCATCCTCGTGATCGTCCTCATCGCAATCCATCGAATGCGCCGATGACGCGGGCACCTGCCGCTCCAGCAACAGGCTCGCCTTGTCGATCTTCCGCGAGTCCATGCCGAACGGCGGCCAGACCTTGGCCTCGACCCAGCGCCCACCCGAACCGCGGGTCAGCTTCTCCGGGTCGAGCCGCAACTTGGCCAATGCCACTCCGACATGCAGGTTGGCGGGCGTGGTGACCATCGGCTCGTCGAGGTCGTTGCTGCGGACCCGGACCGAACCGGTGTAGTCGCCATCGCCCAGGCCCGTCGCGTCGAACGTGACCAGCACGGTATCCTGCTCGCCCGCCGCGGTCACGCCATTCGCGGGCGTGAGCGTGAGCCAACCGGGCTTCGTCGTCATGCGGACAGCGAGGTTGTTCTTCACGTAGGCCGCATTGAAAGCAACCTGCAGCCCGATGTCCTTCGTGCTGTTCTGGATGCCGACCGTCGCCTCGTTCAGGCGCGCGCCCTGCATGTCCAGATACTGGAAGTCGACCGTACCGCTCGGGTAGAGCAGGACCTGGAACGTGTACGGGCCGCCGCTCGTCAACCGCGGCACGCCGACCCATGAGACGATGAAGCGGGTCCCGTCGTAGTGGTAATACGCGTCGCCAGCCGCCGAGAACGTCAGGTCGTCCCAGAAGGGCGCGATCAGGTTCTCGGGCGCGGTGGCACCACCACTCGGCAGCGCCGTGTTCGTGAACGTGGCCAGGGCGCTCGTGAACGACAACCAGCCGTTCGTGCACACCCGGACCTCGTTGAACGTGCTGCCGTAGAACGGGAACGGGAACGGCAGCGTGATCACACCCGAGTTCTGGTCGTCGCCCGTGAACGGGATCGGCGTCCCGACGCTGGAGATGTCGACCCAGCTGAAGGCCGGGCCCAACGGGTCGTCACTGTCCGCCCAGCGGTAGCCGAACGCGTCCGGGCCACCGTTACCGAGCACGCCTGGCACGCCCGGATCGTCCTTCGGCCCCTCCGCTGCCGGTCCGATGATCGCGGTCGGCAGCGCCGAGAGCGCCTCCGCCGTCCAGTGGAGATCGCTACCTCCGGTGTTCGCGATGACGAGCTGCTTCGTGGTACGGAGCGCGGTCGGCCCGAGCGTGGTCGCAAGCGCCGCTCGGAGCGTATCGGGCGACACGCCAACCTCCGGCGGGACCACAGCACTGCCCGTCAGCGGAACCTCGAACGACGGAGCATCCGGGTCATTCGACGCCACCAGCAAGCTGCCCGCGCACGGTGCACATGGCGTGACCGGCGTCCACCTCAGGGTCAGCGGCAGTGCGCCACCCTGCCCCAAGGAGACGGGCAGCGCCGGAGCACCGATCAACGACCAGCCGCCCGCGCTGGCGGACAAGCCGGAGATGGTCAGCACGTCGCTTCCCACGTTGCGCAGCGTCACGCTTCGCTCCGCCGTCAATCCGATGTAGACGGAGCCGAAGTCCAACGTCGCGGGTACGGCCGCGACATGCGGCGTCCCGACGGCCGTCAGGTGCGTCGGCACCAACAACACGGTCTCGTCGGGGTCGTTGCTCGCGACACGGATCGCGCCGTCGTAGGCGCCGCCGAACAGGCCGTTCGTATCGAAGCGCACGTTGAGCGAGGCCGAACCGCCAGCCGGCACGGTGCCCGTCGTGGGCGACACCGTCAGGTACTCCGGCAGCACGGAGAACTGCACGGCCAGTCCGTTGTGCACGTAGTCCGCGTCATGAACCGCCGTCAGACCGTCCGTCCCGCCCGCATTCTGGACGCCGATGGTTGCTTCGTTCAGCCGCGTCCCCTGCATGTCGAGGTACTGGTAGACGATGCGTCCACTCGGATACAGGATGGCCTGGAACGAGTACGGCCCGCCGGAGCTGAAGCGCGGCACACCGACCCACGACAGGATGAAGCGCGTGCCGTCGTTGTAGCGGAACACACGCGCGGGCGACGTGCCGGGCAGGAGGTCGTCCCAGAACACGGCCAACAGGTTCTCGGGGGCGGCTGTGTTCGGCAAGGGATCGTTCGACAGGTCCGTGCCGGTGTTCGTGAACGACAGCCAGCCGTTCGTGCACACGTTCACGGTCGAGAACGTGTTGCCGTAGAACGGGAAGTTGAACCCGATCGGCAGCCCGGGTGCATTGCTGTCGTCACCGGTCGTGAACGACACCGGAGTGCCGATGCTGGTGATGTCCACCCAGTCGAATACCGGGCCACCCGGATCGTCACTGTCGATCCATCGGTAGCCGAACAGGTCCGGCCCGCCAGTGCCGAGCACGCCAGGCCGCGGATCCGGCTCCTCCTTACCGAGCTCGAGTGCCTCGTAGGACGGCACCGAGGATGCGGTGAGTTGCGTGCCGACCACGAAGTTGAGGTCACTGCCACCCGTGTTGTGGAGCGTCAACGTCTGGGTTGACGCGCCTGGGATCGGCAGCGTCGTCGAGATCGCCGCCGGCTGCGGGTCGATGTCCGGAGCCACCACGCCCGTACCGTCCAGTGCGACCACGAGCTCCGGCGTGTCCGGATCATTGCTCGAGATCGTCAAGGTCGCCGGATGAGCGGCCGCGTCCGCGGCGTTGAACGTCACGAACAACAGCGCCTGTCCGAGCGGCGGGACCGAGAACGACGTCTGGTCCGTGCCGTAAGCAGGGTCGCTCGACACGATGTTCGTCACGACCAGCGCATCCGTGCCGGCATTGAGCACCCGCAGCTGACGAAGCTGCGGGAAGCCGATGAACGTGTTGCCGAACGCGATCGAGGCCGGGTTCGTGCTGATGTCCGGCACGCCCGTGACATGCAACGTCGCGGGCACGTCGATCTGCGGCCGGATCGGGTCGTTGCCGACGACACGCACGACGCCGTCGTACTGCCCGCCGAACAGCCCGCCGGCGTTGAACCCGACCGCGAGGTCGAGGAACGCCCCGGGAGCGATCGTGCCGGACGGCGGGCTCACCGTCAGGAACCGGGCCGGCGGCCGGAAGCGGATCGCCAGGTTGTTCTTGACGTACGTGTTGTTGAACACCACCTGTAACCCGTCGTTCCGGGTCGCGTTCTGCATGCCGATGGTCGCACTCGTCTTGAGCACGGCGTTCATGGTCAGGTACTGGTACACGACTTCACCGGTCGGGTAGAAGATGACCTCGAAGTCGTTGGTGGCCGTTGTACCGCTCTCGCCCCGACGCGGCACCCCCTTGAACTGCACGATCGTGCGCGTGCCGTCGTACAGGTAGTACGCCCGGGCGCCGGGTGCGAGCGAGGGTCGGTAATCGAGGTCGTCCCAGAACGCCGCGAACAGGCTGGGAGGCACCGTGGAACCGGTGTTCGGCAGCGCCGTGTTCGTGAACGTGGTCTGGGTGTTGGTGGGATTCAGTGTGACGAACCCATTCGAGCACACCCGGAACGACGGGAACGTCGTGCCGTAGTGCGGGAACGAGAACCCGAGCGGGAACGGACCCAGATTCTGGTCATCGCCGTTCAATGGGATCGCCGTGCCCGTCGCACTGATGTCGACGTAGGCGAACACCGGTCCGCCCGCCTCGTCGCTGTCCTGGTACGTGTAGCCGAACACGTCTGGCCCGCCGGCGCGCTGGGCCACGGGACCCGACTGGGTGTCGACCCCGTCCTTGGGCACGTCGGCGTTGTCGGCATCGCCGAACACCGTCACCGCGCCGCTCTGGCCGAGGATCTCCGTCGCAGCCGTGAACGTGTAGTTGCTGCCGCCCGAGTTCGTGAGCCGCAGCGGCTGCGTCGTGGCCGTGTTCGTGAACAGCGACACGTCGAACGACGTCGGCGACGCCAGCACGGCCGGCGCCGGCGTGGACTGACCGGTCATGTCCACCGACAGCGCCGGGGTATCCGGGTCGTTGCTCGCCACCGTGACCGTGCCGCTCAGCGTGCGCGCGGCCGTCGGCGCGAACGTCAGCACGACGTTCCGGGCCTGATGGGGATTCAGCGTGAACGACGTCACGCTCGGGGACACCTCGGGGTCGCTCGTGGTGATCCCGCTGACCACCAAGGCATCGGTGCCAGGGTTGTTGACCACGAGCGTGCGGGTCGGGTTGGCGCCGACGAAGAACGTCCCGAAGTCGACCGTGGCCGGCGACAACGCGATATCCGGAGCTCCGAGCACATGCAGCTGTGCCGTCAGCGTCGTCGGGTTCTCATCCGGATCATTGCTCTGGATCCGGATGTTGCCGTCGAAGATGCCCCCTTCGACACCGAGTGCATTGAAATTCACGCTCAGGGCCTGGCTCTGGCCCGCCGGGATGCGGCCGGCGGTCGGCGACACGGTCAGCCACTGGTGCAGCGGCAGGATCCGCACCGCGAGGTTGTTCGCCACGTAGTCCGTGTTGAACGCGGTGGTCAGGCCGACGGTCTTGCTGCCGTTCTGCAGGCCGACCGTCGCCTGGTTCGTGGGCGCGGCCACCGACAGGTACTGGTAGCGGATCTCGCCGGTCGCGTACAGAACGGCCTGGAACGTGTAGGGGCCGCCGGACTGGAAGTGCGGCACACCCACCCACGACACGACGAAGTGCGAGGCGTCACCGTAGGTGTAGACGCGCGGCGTGGTGCCGAAGTCCATGTCGTCCCACAACGGGGCGATCAGGTTCTCGGGTGCGCCTGCGTTCGGCAACGCCTGGTTGTCGAACGCGGTCGCCGTGCTCGTGAACGACAACCACCCGTTCGTGCACACGCGCAGGTTCGCGAACGTCCCGCCGTAGAACGGGAAGTCGAACCCGATCGGCACCGCGGCCGAGGTGGCGTCGTCACCGGTGAGCGCGAGCGGCGTGCCGGTGGCCGTGATGTCCTCCCACGCGAACACGGGCCCGCCCGGCTCATTGCTGTCGATCCAGCGGTACCCGAAGCCGTCCGGGCCACCCTGACCGTCGATCACGGGCAGACCGATGCGGATGTCGGCCTCGCCCTTGGCGAGCGGCTGGTACTCGTGCAGCACCGGCTGCGAGAACATCAGCTCGGGCGTCGGAATGGTGTAGTCGAGCGTGCCCTGCCCGACATTGCTGAGGGTCAGGGTCTGGGTCTCGGTCGCACCCGTGAGCAACGTGGCCGCGAACGTCCCCGGCGAGGCCGTCAGGTCCGGGGCGCCCAGAGTCGTGCCCGTGGCGACATTGGAGATGGGCCCGGCATTTCCGAACTCGTCGAGCGCCTTGATCGCCACATGATAGGTCGTGTTGAACGCGAGACCCGCGATCTCGTGGCTCTCGGATTGACCGGAGGGCTTGGGATCGGGTCCGGCAACGGGCGTCGCCGACGCGAAACTCGCTTCGTCGACGATGGGTGAAGCCGAGTAGCGCAGCTGGTAGGACGAGGCCCGGCCCGTGATGCCGTCATCGCCCGTCGCCGTCCAGCTCAATCGCAGATGGCTCGAGCCCGATTCCGTGACGGACAGATCGGAGATCGCGCCCGGCTCGGTCGTATCGGGGTCGGCGATCGCAAGGAACGCATTGAGGCGCGCTCCGGTCAGCACCTTGCCCGCGAGCTGCGGCTTGACGTCCGCGCTGTTCAGCAGGAGTTGCTTGATGAACAGGTTCGAGGCGCTCGGAAAGCGTCCCATGGCGAGCGCCACGACACCCGAGACGTGCGGCGTCGCCATCGAGGTGCCCGACAGCAGCTGATAGCCGCCGCCAGGTTGGCACGAGAGGATATTCACGCCGGGTGCGGCGAGGTCCACGGTCGTGGCGCCGAAGTTGGAGAACGACGCCAGGTTGTCGTTATGGTCGGTCGCCGCCACCGAGATGATGTATGGCGAGTCGTACGCCGAGGGGTAGTGCGGGTTCAGGTCGGTGTTCGCCGACGAGTTGCCCGAGGCCGCGACGAAGAGCTGCCCCGCCGCGCCGGCCTGGTTGATGACGTCGAGCAGCGCCTGCGAGAAGCCGCCGCCACCCCACGAGTTGCTGGTGAGCTTGCAGCCGATGGCGATCGCGTACTGCACGCCCGCGATGGCGCCGGCGGTGGAACCGGAACCCGAGGCGCTCAGGAACTTGATGCCGACGACCTTGGCATGCCAGTTCACGCCGGTCACACCGAGGTTGTTATCCCCGACGCCGGCGATCGTGCCCGCGCAGTGCGAACCGTGGCCGTTGTCGTCGAACGGATCACCGTCGTTGTTGGCGAAGTCATAGCCATGGATGTCGTCGACGTAGCCGTTGTTGTCGTCGTCGATGCTATTGCCCGGGATCTCACCCGGATTCGTCCAGACGTTGGCGGCGAGGTCCGGATGGTTGTAGTCCACACCCGTGTCGATGATGCCGATCTTGATGTTCGGGTCGCCCGTGAACACGTCCCAGGCGCTGGTCGCCTTGATGTCGGCGCCCGCCGTCCCTCCGGTCTGCCCGGTGTTGCGCATGGCGTACAGCTCGGAGAAGCGGGGGTCGTTGGGAACGGCATCGAGCCGGATCTCGTAGTTCGGCTCGACGTACTCGACATTGGGATCGCTCGAGTAGAGCCGGATCGCGTCCGCCGTCGACATACCGACCAACCGCACGTGTTCCATGTTGAAGCTCTGGAACTCCTGAACGCGATTGGCGGTGATGCGCGAACGGAAAGTCGCGCGGGCGCTCGACGTGGCGCTCTTCTTGTACTTCACGATGAGCTCGCCGGGAATCATTCGCGGCGGCTCGGCGTGGGTGATCGCCGGCAAGGCCAGGATCAGGGTGATCAGCAACGTCAGGACGCGTGACATCCACAAACGTTGGAACATGCTCAACCTCCAGTGGGCTGGGGAAGCACCGAGTCGGCGGTGCTGTTGACCGGAGTGCGGCACGAGCGTGTGCGTGTTCATCAGCCTCGGGGGAAGACGGGCGCTGATCCGGGAGTAGGCCTCCTGTGGAAAGTGGGCAGTTTTCTACGGCAAAACAGGAAGCCGATAGGAGACTCTCATCCAGAGCGCCAGTCAACGAAAAGTTAAGTCCCTCGGCCTCGGAGGAGTCGGGTACGCGAGCCAGCCTTGCCGCACGCGCGAAACCGGCCGGCTATGCGCATATTCACAATGCTTTACGTCGGCACCACCCGTCGGCCCCATTGTGAGGAGCGGCCGCGCACCGCGACGCCGCGAACGGCGGGCAGGCGGACTTCGCAGGCCACGGGCTCGTGAAGAGTCCCGCCATCAGAGCGCGCGCTTGCGCAGCGCGTGCACGCCGAGCGCCAGCGCCACCAGTGCGTAGGCCACGGCCCACCACACCATGGCCGGGCTCGGCAGCGAGGCCGTGGCGAACGGCGTCATGTGCAGGTCGCGCATGATCGACGGCTGCATGAAGTACGCCGCGCGCTGGTACAGCGCCTCGGTGGGCATCAACAGGCTGACGGCGGTGCCGAGTGTGCGGGCCGACGCGTTGCCCGCCATGGTGCCGATCTGCTCGACCCACGAGCCGATGAACGCCAGGCCATAAAGTGCGAACACGAGCACGCCGTTCGTGACCGTGGCGAGCCGAGCGCCACCGGCGATCGAGATGGACACGAACACCACCGCCTCGAGCGCCATGAGTGGCAGCGCGATGGTGAGCCCCGGCGGGACGAAGTGCCCGCGCACGTACCCGATCGCGAGCACGCCGAGCGCCACCAGCATGTAGTACGCCACCGCCACCAACGAGAACGCCAACCACTTGCCGATCACGATGCTCGACCGCCCCACCGGCTTGGTGGCCACGGTCTGCACCACGCCCGAGGCGATGTCGCCCGACAGCGTGTCGACCGGCAGCAGCACGGCGGTCATGATCGACAGGAAGTGCGACACGTAGAGCCCGGCCAGCGTGAGGAAATTGAGGAACAGCCGCTGGCGCACCACGGTGAGCCCCGAGTCCGCCGCGACCTTCTGGGCCACGAAATGGAACCCGATGCCGTAAAGCAGCAAGAACGCCGCAGCACCGATGAGCGTGGCCACCAGCACGCGCTTGCGCGCGGCCTCATGCAGCGTGATGTGCAGGATCACCAAGACGTCGCGGATCATCCGGGCCTCTGGTCTTCGCCCATCACCGCGAGGAACGTGTCCTCGAGCGAGCGCTTGTGGGGCTTCATCGCATAGAGCCGGGCACCACTCTGCACCAGCGCGGCGGCAAGCAGCGGCAGCTGCTCCTCGCTGGCCACGCGCACCGTGGCCACGCCATCGGCGTGCGACAGCACCGTGCCGTGCGCGGCCAGCGCCGCGTCGGATGTGCCATGCACGCGCAGCTCGACTTCGAGCCCGCTGGGCGTGGCGGCCATGTCGAGCTCGTGCACCACGCGGCCCTGCTTCACGAACACCACGCGGTCGCAGGTGGCTTCGACCTCGCCCAGCAGGTGCGAGTTCAAGAACACGCTGGTGCCACCCGCGCGCAACTCGTGGATCACGTCGCGCACGAGCAGCCGGCCCAGCGGATCGAGCCCCGACGTGGGCTCGTCGAGGAAGATGATGTCGGGGTCGTTCAAGATCGCCTGCGCCAACCCGACGCGCTGCGTCATGCCCTTGCTGTAGCCCTTGATGGGCCGGTCGGCCGCCTCCTGCAGCGCCATGCGCGTGAGCAACGCGTCGGCCTTGGCATCGAGTGCCGAGCCCGAGAGCCCGTACAGCCGGCCGTGGAAGCGCAGCAGCTCGCGCCCGGTGAGCCAGTCCTGGAATCGGAAGTGCTCGGGCAGGAACCCCACCTTGGCGCGCGCCGCGCGATCGCCGATGGGCTTTCCGAGCAGCGTGCCCTTACCGGACGTGGGCTCGATCAGCCCCAGCAACATCTTCAACGACGTCGTCTTGCCCGCGCCATTGGGCCCCAGGAACCCGAACACCTCACCGCGCTTCACGGCGATGCTCAGGTCGGCGACGGCGAGCTTCTCGCCGAAACGCCGGCTCAGGTGATGCGTCTCGATGGCGAGGTCGCGCGTCGTGTTCATGAGCGCGACGCTAGACGCGCGCCATGGCAGGCGCAACCGAGTGCGCTACTCATGGGCGATCGCCAGGATGGGCGGCAACGCGGCGGCCCGCCGCGCGGGGTAGGTCCCGAACACAAGCCCGACCACCGACGACGACAGCGTGGCGATGACCACCGACGACAACGAGAGCACCGGGTGGACCGGGACATGGACCCACACGCGGAACGCCGCGGTGACGACGACCGCGATCAGGAACCCCACCAGCAGACCGACACTGGCGCCCACGAGCGAGATCGCCACGGACTCGGTGAGGAACTGCGTGCGGATATCGGAGCGGCGCGCGCCCACGCTCTTCCGGATGCCGATCTCGCGCGTGCGCTCGGCCACCGAGGCCAGCAACACGTTCATGATCCCGATGCCGCCCACCAGCAGCGAGATGCTCACGAGCGCAGCCACGAAGCACTTGACGAGCAGGAACGCCTGCTCCACCTGGCGCAGGGACTCGCGCCCCACCGATACATTCACGCGCTGCTGCCAACGCGCGTAGCGGCGCGCGAGCCAGTCCGCGGCATCGTCCTTCACCGCGTCCACGGCCTCCACCGATGGCGCCAGCAACTGGATCGAGGGCGCGAACCGGCCGCTCGGCGGCGGCCCCAGCACGGCCGCCGCGGTGGTGATGGGTGCATAGGCCGAGAACGCCGGATTGTCGGTGTCCTCGAGCCCCGTGGGTTCCAGCACGCCGATCACGCGCCGCATGTGCTCGCGCACGCGCACCTCCTGCCCGACCATGGCGTAGGGATCCCGCGCGGGCGCCAGTTCACGGGCGAGCGCGTGGTTCAACACCACCACGGGCGACTTGCTCGACACCTCGATGTCGGTGAAGAACCGGCCCGCGCCCACCGGGATCGTGGCGAAGCTCGGCAGGCTCGCGGTGCCGAGCGCGACGCTGGCCGTGTGCTCTGCGCCGCGATAGCGCACCGGGGCCGCGCCCGACAGCACGAGCGTGGCCGCGGCGAGCCCCGGCACCTGCTCGCGCAGCGCGCGCACGT
This sequence comes from Candidatus Eiseniibacteriota bacterium, assembly GCA_040081365.1. Taxonomy (GTDB): domain Bacteria; phylum Eisenbacteria; class RBG-16-71-46; order RBG-16-71-46; family RBG-16-71-46; genus JAIOPA01. The sequence goes on from JBEBGT010000007.1 coordinate 13,030, forward strand.
CGCTCGCGGTGAAGATCGGGTAGTCGCGCACGGGCACCCAGCGGCCCTCGTGGAAGCGGTGCTGCCGCGGGCTCAGGCCCACGACCTGCACGCTGGTCTGGCGCTGCACCTGCGTGCGCGCGAACGCCACCATGCCGTCGCTCACCGCCATCGTCGCCACGAGCGCGGCGCAGCCGATCATGATGCCGAGCACCGACAGCAACGTGCGCGTGGGATGGATCCGCAGCGCATCGGCGCCCACGAGCATGTTGGCGAGGAGCGTCTCACGGGATGGCACGGCGGGAACACGGCCTCCGGTGGCGGGGGGTCATGGTCCGGCCCGCGGCGGTGATCCACCGCGGGCCGAAGCGTTCATGGGCGAAGCGGGAGCGGATCAGCGCAGCGACTGCGCCACTTCGAGCACGTCCTCGGCCTGCACGTCGCCCTGCACCGCGAACACGCGGTTGCCCTCGCTCCACATGACCATCACGCCGCCGCGACGCGCGCGGCCACCGTTCGCCTCGGAGGCCGGCTCGCCCGAGGTGCGGATCATGAGGCCCTGATGACCGTTGATGTCGACCTGGCGGAACGACGCCGCGTTCGTGGGCACCGGCACCACCAGCGTGTTGCGCCAGTCGATGCTCGCGGCCGTGCGGCGCGCCTCATCGGGCTCCAGCCCCAGCACGCGCAGGCCGATCTCACCCATCTGCTTCAGGTCCGCGCCCGGCGGCAGCGACACCTCGGGGCTGTTCGCCTCGATGATCGCCAGCTCGCGCTTACCGCTCTTGAACCGCTGGATCACGCTGGACGGCATGTGCACGCTGATCGACTTGCCGTCGAACGCCATGGGCACATGCACGTCGTTGATGCCGAGCACGTCGAGCACGTGCTGCACCTTGGCCGCGTGTACGATGAACCGCGCCGAACCCTGGCCGGTGGCGGTGGCCTTCTCGAACGTGAGCCCCGCCGGCATGGGGCCGGGCTTGCGGAGGCCCGGCAGGCCCGCGGCCGAGGCGGCCAGGTCGGCCGACGGGTAATCCACCGGCTTGGCCGGCTCGTGGAGGTCCTGCTTCTCGAGGATCGCCGACATGGGATCATCGCCCATGTCCTGCAACTGCTTGAAGCGCTCCTGCATGTCGCCGTCGATCTCGACCGCGGTGAACGTCTGCACGCGGAACACATCGAGGGCGTTCTGGGCCGCCACGCGCACGGCCGGCAGCATGAACGAGGCAGCCACCAATGCCACGGCGGCCGTGGCGAGGAGTGCGGGGTGCAGCCGGAAGCCACGCGCGGGTTCGGTGGCTTCGATGCCCCGCAGGTGCTCGCGCAGCGAGCGTGCGTAGCCGGGGTCGGGCTCGCGACGCTGGTCGTGCAGGAACTGGTCGTCCATCGTCATGCTCCTTCGCTGGACCAGCCGGCCCGCAACTTCTGCACCACTCGGTGCAGGATCGAGCCGACGTTGGATTCCGAGAGGTGGACCTGCTTGGCGATGGCGCGGTTCGTGAGACCCGCGCCGTACTTGAGCGACACCAGCTCGCGGTCGCGTTCGGGAAGTTCGGCCAGCAATCGCGCCAGCTTCTCGAACTCCTCGCGCGCCTCGGTTGCGACGTGCGGCTCCTCGCCACCCGCCACGTGGGCCGCCGCTTCGAGCGGGGCGTGATCGCGCCGCCGCCGGTAGTGGTCGGTGGCCACGTTACGTGCGATGGCCATGAGCCACGTGGAGAAGCCCGCCAGGTCCCGCCGGTAGCGGTGGCGCGCCGTCCACGCTTTCTCGAACGTGAGCGACGTGAGGTCCTCGGCCACGGGCCCGCTTCCCAAGCGGTAGCGGAAGTAGTTCAACACCCGCGGCAACTGGTCCGCGTACAGCGCGTCCCAGTCCGCCTCCCGGGTCGGGTCCAGCGCCCAGAGCCTGCCGAATACCGTGTCGCCGATGGCCATCGTGGGGGAATGTACGCCCGAACCGCCGGGGTATCACGGCCGGAGAGAACAAGATGCGAGCCCGCTCGCCACCCGCGACCCGCGACCGCTCGGCCATCCGTTCCGTTCCGGAACGCCCGCTCACGCCGGGTCGCCCCGCCGGGGCAGCCGAACGCGCGGTTTCCGCTATACTCCGTCGCCGTCGCTTTCCAACCCTCTCCGGAGCCCGACTTGTCCCGCTTCTACATCACGACCGCGATCGACTACGTGAACGGACGCCCGCACCTGGGGCATGCCTACGAGAAGGTCCTCGCGGATGCCATCGCCCGCCGCCACCGCCAGAAGGGCGATGCCACGTTCTACCTGACGGGCACCGACGAACACGGCCAGAAGATCGCGCATGCCGCCGCCGCCGCGGGCAAGACGCCCACGGCGTTCGTGGACGAGCTGTCGCAGACGTTCGTGGGCGCGTGGAAGGCGCTGGATGTGAAGTACGACCAGTTCATCCGCACCACCGATCGCCGGCATCACCTGGCCGTGCAGGAGCTGTTCCGCCGCCTCAAAGACGCGCTGTCACCGAAGACCGGTCAGCCGGTGCTCTACGAGGAGTCGTACGAAGGCCTGTACTGCGAGGGCTGCGAAGGCTTCAAGACCGAGAAGGACCTGGACGAAGAGGGCCGCTGCCCCGAGCACAAGGTGAAGCCGCGCGAGGTGAAGGAGAGCAACTTCTTCTTCCGCCTGTCCGAGTACGACGAAGCGTTGCTCAAGCACCTGGAAGCCCACCCCGACTTCATCTGGCCGGATTACCGCCGACTCGAGGTCATGAACGTCATCAAGGGCGGGCTGCAGGACATCTCGGTTTCGCGCCCGAACCTCACGTGGGGCATCCCGCTGCCCGAGGAGATCGAAGGCGGCGAGGGCCACGTGGCGTACGTGTGGGCGGATGCGCTCCTGAACTACCTGAGCGCGATCGGCTGGCCCGAGCGCAAGTACTCGCTGTGGTGGATGGCCAAGAACAAAGACGTCGGTGGCCCGGGTGCCGCACGCCAGGACGAGTTCAAGGATCTGGACGGCCAGGGCCGTCCCGGTGCGGCGTGGGCCGGCACCAAAGAGGCCTACTACACCAACGCCTTCCACCTGATCGGCAAGGACATCAGCCGCTTCCACTGCATCCTGTGGCCCGCGCTGCTGCTGGCCGCCGGCGTGCCGCTGCCCCGACAGGTGTACATCCACGGCTTCATCTATGCGCGCGGCGAGCGCATGTCGAAGTCGCTGGGCACGGGTGCCGACCCGGTCGAGATGACCCAGGCGTTCGGCCCCGACGCGCTGCGCTTCTACCTGCTCGACTCGTTCCCCACCGGGCGCGACGGCGAGTTCACGGTGGAGCAGTTCGTGGAGCACGTGAACACGCACCTGGCCAACAAGCTCGGCAACCTGGCGAGCCGCACCACGACGCTCGTGAACAAGAACTTCGCGGGCAAGGCCCCTGCGGCCTGGAATCCCGACGCGTTCACGAGCGACGACGCCAAGGCCGGCTTCGGCGCGCTGCTCGCCACCGCCGCCACTACCGCCACGGAGTCGCCCAAGGCGTGGGAAGAACTGCGCATCAACGACGCACTGGAGCACGTCTGGAACGTGGTCGAGCGCGCCAACGAGTTCGTGGACCGCACGAAGCCGTGGGAGATAGCCAAGGACGAAGCGCGTCGCGACGAACTGGCCACGGTGTTGAACGCGCTCTTGGAGACGCTGCGTCTGGTGGCGATCTGGGCGTGGCCGGTCATGCCGGGCAAGTGCGAATCGCTGTGGACCGTGCTCGGCTTGCCGGGCACGCCGGGCCAGCAGAAGGACACCGACGCGCAGCCGCGCTTCGGCCCCGGCGACGAACACGCGCTCGGCGAGAGCATGATCCTGTTCCCGCGCATCGATCTCAAGAGCATCGCCGGGGCGTGATCCGGCGCGTGACTTTGGGCGCCAGCCGGAGAGCGCCCGGCCCCGACTCGGGCCGGAGAACGCCCGACCCCGACTCGGGCCGGAGGCCCGAAAGGCTCCAATGATCGACACGCATTGCCACCTGTGTGACAAGCGGTTCGACAAGGACCGCCAGCAGGTGTTCGACCGCGCCCATCACGTGGGCGTGACGCACTTCGTCGAGATCGCGTACGAGCCCGAGATCTGGGACAAAGGCTTCGCGCTGGCTGCCCAGCACCCGAATGTGTTCCTCGCGGTCGGCGTGCACCCCAACTCGGCCGGCAAGGTCGGGATGGAACACCTGCCCGCGCTGCGCGACCACGCCCGGCACCCGCGCGTGGTGGCCATCGGCGAGATCGGGCTCGACACGTTCCGCGACTATGCACCCATGGTCGCGCAGGAGGAGTGGTTCCGCGTGCAGCTGGCACTCGCCAACGAGGTCGGCCTGCCGGTGGTGATCCACCAGCGCAGTGAGTTCGAGCGCACGATCACGATGCTCGAGGACGCGAAGCTGGAAGCCGGCGGCGTGCTGCACTGCTTCGACGACGGCGTCACCGCCATGGAGCGTGCGCGCGCGCTCGGATTCAAGCTGGGCGTGGGAGGCGTGCTCACCTACGACCGGCCCGAACTGCACGAGGCCGTGCGCCAGGCGCCGGAAGACATGCTCGTGCTCGAGACCGACGCGCCCTACCTGGAGCCAGAGCCGCGCTCCCTGCGCCGCAACGAGCCGTCGCTCTTGACGCGCGTCATCGCGCGGCTCTGCGAACTGCGCGGCTGGGAGCCCCAGCAGGCCGTGGACATCACCCGCCGCAACGCGCGCGAGCTGTTCCGCCTGCCGATCTAGGCGGGGCCGGAATCGCCCCCCCTCAGCTCTTCACGCGCTCCACGAGCTTGGCGATCGTGCGCACGCTCTCGAAGTGGTCGGGCAGCACCTCTTCGTCGGGGATCGTGATGCCGAACTGTTCTTCGCAGAACGTCACGGTCTTCAGGATCGAGAGTGAATCGAGCAGGCCCTTGGAGAGCAGCGAATCGTCGGGACCCAGGTCCTTGAGGTCTTTGTCATAGAACACGTCCTCGATCAGGAACGTGCGGATGGCGGACTCGGTCGAGCTCAGGTTCATCGCGGATCCTTATGATTCCTTGGGGGCGGTGGCTTCGGCGAGCGCGCGGCGGTCCACCTTGCCGCTGCTCGTCCGGGGAAGTCCGGCACGGAACTCCACGGTCTCGGGCACCATATACCGCGGCAGCGTCGCGGCACAGTGCTGCTTGAGCGCATCGGCGCTCACGTCGGCGCCGGCCTTCAACACGATCACGGCCTTCAACCGGTTCGTGATCTCGTCGTCGGGGATCGCCACGACCACGACCTCGTCGATGGCGGCGTGCGCGGCCAGGCGCGTCTCGATCTCGCCCAGCTCCACGCGGTAGCCGCGCGTCTTCACCTGATGGTCGCGCCGGCCCAGGAACTCCAGGTCGCCCGTGGCACTCTCGCGCACCAGGTCGCCGGTGCGGTACGCCTTGTCGCGGATGCCGGGCGCGATCTCGAGCGTCTGCAGCGCCAGCGCGGTGCGCTCGGGGCGGCCCCAGTAGCCCTGCATCACGGACGCGCCGCGGATCCACAGCTCGCCCACGCCGCCCTTGGGCACGGGACGCAGCTGGTCGTCCAGCACCAGCGCCTCGTCGAACGGGCAGGCGCGGCCGATCGGCAGCGGCGTGTCGCCTTCGGGCTGCTCCTTCACGTCGAGCCATGTGCAGACGTTGGTCTCGGTGGGCCCGTACAGGTTGGCGAAGCGCGCGTTCGGGGCCAGCGACATGAGCTGCCGCAGGTACTTGTTCGGGAACACCTCGCCCGCGAACAGCAGCACGCGCAACGCTGACAGGTCGTGCTTCTCGAGCCCGCCGCGCGTCAGCATGAGCACCAGCGAGCTGGGCGTGCAGTACCACACGCTCAACTTGTCCTGCACCCAGCGCATGGCCACGGCGGCCGGGAACGACGCGATGCGCGGGCTCACCGGGTGCACGCTGGCACCGGCATACGCCGCGGCGTACAGGTCGAACGTCGACAGGTCGAAGTGGAACGGCGCCTGGTTCGCCACGCGGTCCTTGCCCGTGAGCGCGAACGTCTCGGCGGCCCAGTCCGTGAACACGCGGCAGTTGCGGTGCGACAGCATGACGCCCTTGGGCTCGCCCGTGCTGCCGCTCGTGTACAGGATGTAGGCGAGATCGTCTTCCAATGCCGGCGAATGGAACGCGTTGCCCTTCTCGGCCGCCAGTGCCGCCCACGGCACGCCGGGCAGCCCGGCCACGCGCGGCGTCTCGGCGCGCGGATCGTCGAGGTCGGCGAACCACAGCGCGCGCATCGGCGCACGCCCGGCGAACGCCTCGTCGAGCGACGCGGCGCGATCGCGCGTCGTCACCAGGCCCGCCACTTCGCAGTCGCGCGCGATGTATGCCAGCCGTGCGGCCGGCGCGGTGGGATCCACGGGCACGTAAGCCGCCCCGGCCTTCATGATGCCGTACAGCGCCACCACGGCGTCGGGCGACTTGGGCAGCCAGAGCGCCACGCGATCCCCGCGCCGCACGCCATGCGTCACCAGCGAGCGCGCGAACTGGTTCGAGCGTGTTTCCAGCGTCGCGTAGTCCAGCGTCACGCCGTCCATGACCACCGCCGGGGCATCGGGCGTGCGGTGCGCGGAGTCGGTGACGAGGCGTGGCAGCAGTCGGTGCATGGCGTTCCTACAATCCCAGGCAGCGCGCGATGATCTTGCGCTGCATCTCGCTGGTGCCGGAATACAACGTGCCCGAGAGCGCGTCGCGTACCTCACGCTCGATCGGGTACTCCTTCATGTAGCCGTAGCCGCCGTAGAGCTGCAGCGCGTCGAGCGCGGCCTTGTTGTGCATCTCGCTCACGAACAGTTTGGCCATGGCGGCTTCGAGCACGGCGTTCTTGCCCTTGCCGGCGAGCCAACCCACCTTGTAGAGCAGCCAGCGGCCGGCTTCGATCGCCACCTTCATGTCGGCGATGCGATCGGCCACCGACTCGAACTTGGCGATGGGCTGCCCGAACTGCCGGCGCTTCTTGGCGTAACCGATGCAGTCGTCCAGCAGCCGGTCCATGGCCCCCAGGTGCCCGGCGAAGATGCAGGCGCGCTCCCATTCCATGGCCGAGTTGAAGATGCGCATGCCCATGCCCTCGGGGCCGAGCCTCGCGGTCTCGGGCACGAAGCAGTCCTCGAGGAACACCTCGCCCATGGGCGAGGTGCGCAGGCCCATCTTGGGAATGGGCTTGCCGAACGTCACGCCCGGCGTGTCGCGCGGGATCAGGAACGCGGTGAGTGCCGCCGGCTGGCCGTCGCGCTGCAGGTAGGCGAACGCCAGCACCAGGTCGGCCACGGGCGCATTGGTGGCGAACGTCTTCTGGCCGTTCAGCAGGTAGCCGTCGGCGCGACGCTCGGCGCGCGTGGTGAGCGAGAACACGTCCGAGCCCGCGCCGGGCTCGGTGATCGCATGCGCGCCGATGGCTTTGCCGCTCACCAACCGCGGCAGCCACTCGCGCTTCTGGTCCTCGCTGCCGTAGTGCACGAGCGGCATCTGCACCGCCCACATCTGCGCGTTCAGGCTGAAGATGAGCCCGTTGTCGCGGCAGCCCCAGCCCGCGGCTTCCATGGCGATCGTGGTGGTGACCAGGTCCTGCCCCTGCCCGCCGTACTCGGCCGGCACCGGCAGACCCAGCAGCCCGAAGTCGGCGCACTTCTGCCAGCAGTCGCGCGGGAACACACCGTCGTGGTCGCGCGCCTCCAGGTCATGGTTCAGCTCGGCGCGCGTGAACGCACGCACCGCCGCGCGCAGCTCGACCTGTTCGCTCGAGAGTTCGAAGTCCATGGCTCAGGCGCCTCCGCTGCCGTGGGCCGCACTCGCGCCGTTCACCGCCTGCGCGCGCTGCGGGTGGAACTCCCCGAACCACGCCATCGCGCGCTCGAGCGAGCGGCGCTGCATGGGGATGTTCAAGAAGCCGTGCACGTCCTCGGGCCACACCTCGACCTCGAGCCGGGCGCGCTCGGCGGGCGTCAGGCGCGGGAACACGGTCTGGAGCGCGACCTGGAACGAAACGTACTCCGCATCGGCCTCGCCGTACACGAACAGCGCGCGTTTGCCGGACTGGACGAGCGCGCGGAAGTGCTCCACGAAGCTGTCCGACAGCGGCGTGTCGTTGCGCGGCGCGCCGTTCTTGGCGCCGCCCGAGGCCACGCGGCTCAGCACGGTGGCCATGTACTTCCAGCGCTCGGGGTCGCCCAACGTGCGCCAGTTGTCGCGATTGCCCAGCGCGCGCAGCAGGTGTTTCCAGTCCTTGTGGTCGGCGTGCGCCTTCACCAGCGTCTCCAGCTCCATGACCGGCGCGGCGTAGAACACCATGCCGTCCACGGCCGCGGCCTCGTCCACGAACACCGACAGCGCCGTGCGCGCATCGAAGCACGCGCCCAGCACGAGGAAGCGCTGGTGGCCGTATTTCTCGCGCAGGAAGCGCACCGCGCCCGCGGCGGCCTCGCGGTAAGGCCGGTTCGGGTTCAGGAACGCGCTCGTGCCTTCCGAGTCACCCGCACCGTGGTAATCAAAACGGAACGCGGCGAAGCCCTGCGTGGCGAGCCGGCGCGCGCCTTCGACCCAGATGCGGTTGCGATGCGAACGCGGACGCGTGAACAGGATCACGCAGTGGTCCGCGGGCGGCGCGGTCGGGTCGGCCGGCGTGTAGAGGCCGAACATGTTGCCGTGCGAACTCGGCACCAGCACGGGCTGCTCCGCGCGCGCGCGTTCGAGTTCGGCCGGGGTCTCACGCCAGGGCATCGAGCCACTCCAGGGTGACCTGCGTGAGCGGATCGCACTGCCAGGCCGGGTTCGACATCTCCTGGTAGCCGGGTTCCTGCTGGATGTTCGCGGTCGCCACCTCGGCGTGCCCCGCATCGCCGTTCACGCGTTCCATGCCCGAGGCTTCGGCCGGGGCGTGCTCGGGTGCGCCCTGCAGCGCGCCGATCAGCGCCACGTGCGCGGGCGCCAGCCGGCCGCGCGCCTGCACCTGCGCCAGGCACACCGGCGCATGCACGCCCGCGAGTGCCGCCGCCAGGTTCGCGTCGCCGAAGCTGTGCACCAGTGAACGGTAGAGCGCGTAACCCAGCACGTCGATGCTGCCTTCGCTCTCGAGCCGCGCCAGCAACTGGTCCACCGTGGCGTCGGGCTTCTTGCCGCCCGCCACCTGCGAGAACAACAGCGTGCGCAACTGCTGACGGAAGAACTCGGCCGGCTTCGAGATCGGCTCCCACAGGATGAAGCCCGCACCGTCGTCGCGGCCCGACTGCGGCCCGCCCGCGAGCGCGGCCACCAGTGCACCGAGGCGCACCCCCAGCCAGATCACGCGCGTCGCACCCGAGCGGCGCTTGGCCTCGTCGGCGGCGGCGCGGGCGTCGGCCACCAGACTCGCCAGCGTCACGTCGGCCGAGGCCCCGGTCGAGTCGCCATGCCCGCGCGCGTGGTAGCGCAGCACCGGGAAGCCGGCGGCCGCGGCGGCACGCGCGGTGAGCACCTCCTGCCGGTAGAGCGTGATCTGCTCCACGCCCAGGC
>JBEBGT010000663.1:0-1603 GCA_040081365.1 Candidatus Eiseniibacteriota bacterium
GGCTGGCCCGAGCGCGCGACCTGGCGCTTGCCGACCCGTGCGCGCGGGTGCTGCTGGTGGCGGTGGAGCTCTGCAGCCTCACGTTCCGGCGCGACGACCGCGATAAGCGCAACCTGGTGGCCGCGTCGCTGTTCGCCGATGGTGCGGCGGCGGTGTTGGTGCAAGGCGCCGAAGTGCCGGCGCTGGCCACGCCGCCGTTCCGCGCGCTCGAGCTGCTCGACTCCGAGAGCACGCTGTGGCCGGACACGCTGGGCGTGATGGGCTGGCAGGTTTCCGATCAAGGCCTGCACGTGGTGTTCTCGCGCGACATCCCCAGCATCGTGCGTGAGCATGTGCGGCCGGGCATCGACGCGTTCCTTGCACGGCACCACCTCACGCTCGAGCAGGTGCCGCATCTGGTGTCGCACCCCGGCGGCGCCAAGGTGCTGGCCGCGTATGCCGAAGCGCTGGGGCGCACGCCGGCGTCGTTCGAGCATGCGCACGCCGTGTTGCGTTCGCATGGCAACATGTCGTCGCCCACCTGCCTGTTCGTGCTCGAGCGCTTGCTGGCCACCAGCGCCATGGGGCCGGGGGAGCACGCGCTCGTCTCGGCGCTGGGGCCCGGCTTCTCGGCCGAGTACGTGCTGGCACGCAGGGTCGCGCCGTGAGCTCGCCGATGCCGTGGGTGCCGCTCGGAGGTTATCTTGCGGTGCTGGCGGTGCAGCGCGTCTCGGAGTTGCTGCTGTCCGCTCGCAATCTGGCGCGGCTGCGTGCACGCGGAGCGGTGGAGTGCGGTGCCGAGCACTTCCCGATCTTCGTGCTGTTGCACGCCGGCTACCCCGTGGCGCTCGTGTGCGAGCTGCTGTTCGCCGGGGCGCGGCCCGGCGCGGCGTGGCCGCTGTGGCTCGGGTTGTGGCTGGCCGCACAGGCGCTGCGCATCGTCGCCATTGCCACGCTGGGGGAGCGCTGGAACGTGCGCATCGTGGTGTTGCCGGGCGAGCCGCCGGTGAGCCGCGGGCTCTACCGTTGGTTGCCGCATCCCAACTACCTGGCGGTGGCGCTCGAGTTCGTGGCCGCACCGCTCCTGTTCGGGGCGTGGCGCACGGCGATCGCCGCGTCGCTGCTCAATGCGCTCGCCATGGCGGTGCGGATCCCCGCCGAGGAGCGCGCGCTGCGGGCGGCGGCCATCGAGACGCCGGGGCCAAACGCAGAACCCGGCGCCGAGTGATCGGCGCCGGGTTCCGGTTACTGCGGGCCTTGCGGCCGTCTGCTACTGGAAGCGAGCCTTGAGGCTGCCCCACGTGGTCTTGTTCACCGGCGTCGGGTTCACCGACTCCAGGAACAGCACCGCGTCGTCGTAGTCCTGGTCCGAACCGCCATTGAGCGCGGTGTCTTCCCAGCACAGCCACCACTGGCCGCTGTTGATGCCCGTGCCAGCATACGTCAGGGACTGCGCGGAGCTTGCGGGGTTACGCGAGTCCTGCGTATAAAGCGTCGCGCCGCTCACGTTGTTCTTGAGGTAGAACCCGAAGTCCGAGCGATCAGCACCCAGGTAGAAGTTGGAGCCGATCACGGCCGCACTGGCGTCGAACGTGTTGATGACCACACGCACCGGAGCCGTACG
>JBEBGT010000214.1:0-6233 GCA_040081365.1 Candidatus Eiseniibacteriota bacterium
GGCCGGTGCGGTTCCGGCTCGAGCTGCCGCAGGCGGGTGAGGCCTTGCTCGAGATTTTCGACGTGCGCGGGGCACGTGTCCGTACACTCCTTCGCGGTGCGCAGTCGGCGGGCCGGCAGGACGTGGCGTGGGACGGCCGCGCCGACGACGGCTCGGCCAGCGCGCCGGGCCTGTACCTGGTGCGTGCCCGCGCGGGTGGCGAGGCGCGGACCGTGCGGGTGGCGCGGCTCCGGTAGCGGCCGGGGCGGCGCGCGTAAGTCCGCCGCGCATCAACGCTTGACGGCGCGGCCGCGTGCGCCAACACTCTTGGTGCCGGGTCCTGCCACGGGACCCGCGAGCACGCGTGCACGCATCCCCGACGCCCGAACCGGCGTATCGCGTGGACACCATCCCGGAGGCGTGGCCGCGCGATGACCGATAGTTCCCACCTGCTGGCGACCGTGAACCTCGTGCTGGGCGGACTCGTGTTCCTGCTCGGCTTCGTGATCCTGCGCGAGAATCCACGGCAACGCTTGAACCGAGTCGTGTCGCTGATGCTGTTCTTCGGCGGCTTCGGCGCGGTGCTCGCCGCATTGTCGTTGCTGGTGCCCGGCAAGGCCGGTGCGGCGGGCCTGCAGACCAACGTGTCGTACGTGTGGGAACTGTTCTTCCCGACGGCGTTCCTGCTGGCCAGCATCTTCCCGGAAGAGCGCTCGTTCGCGCGGCCGTTCACGCTGCCGGGCGGCATGAAGACGCCGAGCTTCGTGTACACCGTGTACGCGCCGCATGCGTTCCACTTCATGTTGGTGGTGGCGGTGTCGTTCATGCACACGACACACGCCGGGCCCTCGGGCACGGGGCTCATCCGCTCGGCCGCCGATATCGCCAGTGTGATCGGGCGGTTGTTCCTGAGCGTGCACCAGTCGCTGTTCTCGCTGGTCGACCTGTTCTTCGGCGGCGCGGCCGTGGCATTGCTGATCAACAGCTACCGCCGCACGCAGATCCCGCGCGTGCGCCGCCAGTTGGGCGCGATCGCGGTGGGGCTGGTGAGCTGTCTGGTGCTGTACGCGTTCGCCACGACCATTCCCACGCTCCTGGGCCGTCCGCTGGAGCGCGGCATGCAGGCCGCGCTCACCACCGCGGCGCTCACGCTGGGCTCGGGTGCCATCGCATATGCGATGGTGCGTTACAAGTTCCTGGACACGAAGCTCATCGCGCGCCGCGGCATTCTCTACGCGCTGGCCTCGGCGGTGCTCATCGGGTTCTACCTCACGGTGATCGAGCAGGTGAACCATGCGGTGGCCGGCGCGTTCAAGATCGACGCGCGCATCGTGGAGCCGGTGTTCCTGATCATCGCGCTCACGCTGTTCCAGCCGGCGGTGGCCAAGCTCGAGGAGTCGCTGGACCGCATGTTCCTGCGCGACCCCACCGACTACCGCAACGTGCTGCGCGCGCTGGGGCGCGAACTGCAGACGACCATCGACCTCGAGGACCTGCTCAACCGTTCGGTGAAGACGCTCACGGAAGCGCTGTTGCTGCGGTCGTCCTACATGGTGGCGATGACGGCGGACGGCCCTGTGGTGCGCACTGGCGCTGGGGAGCCCCTCACGCAGGAGAGCCTCGACGGCATCGCGGGCATCATGGGGCGTCTGGTGACGAACGAACCCAGCTATCGCCTGAGCGACCCGGTCGACGGCCTGCGCCGCGTGGATCGCGAGCTGCTGGTGCGCAAGCTGGGGATCGAACTGCTGGTGCCGCTGCGCTGGCGCAACGAGACGCTGGGCATGGTGCTGCTGGGCGAGAAGATCACCGGCACCGAGTTCACCAGTGAAGACGTGGCGCTCTTGAACAACCTGGGCTCGCAGATGGGCGTGTCGCTGCAGAACGCGCTGCTGCTGCGCGACCGAGTCAAGGTAGCCCGCATCGAAGAAGAGCTGAACCTGGCGCACCAGATCCAGCAGACGTTCCTGAAGAGCGACTTCCCGTCGCTGCCGCGCTGCGAGGTGCACGCGGTGAACCTGCCGTCGCGCCAGGTGGGTGGCGACTACTACGACATCGTGCCCGCCCCCGACGGCTCGTTCCTGGTGGCGATCGCCGACGTCGCGGGCAAGGGCGTGCCGGCGGCACTGCTCTCCAGCATGCTGCAGGCGGCGCTGCGCACGCAGGCGCGCTCGGTGGAGTCGCCGGCCGAGATTCTGCGCAACATCAACGCGCTCGTGTACCGCAGCACGGCGGTGCACCAGTTCGCCACGTTCTTCCTGGCGCGCGTGTCGCCGGACGGCCGGCGCATGACGTATGCGAACGCCGGGCACAATTATCCTGCGGTGCTGCGGCGCGCAGGCGAGCGCGAGTGGTTGAAGACCGGCGGGACGATCCTCGGCATCATGGAGGACGTGGCCATGGACGAGGATCGCACCGAGCTGCACCCGGGCGACGTGCTGGTGTTCTACACCGACGGCATCAGCGAGGCCACCAACGTGGACGGCGAGCTGTATGGCGAGGACCGTTTGGCCGACTTCGTGGCGGCGCTGCCGCCGGCGCTGAACCCCGAGGCGATCGCGGTGAGCATCCTGCGCGAGGTCGAGCGCCACCTGGGCCGGCTCGAAGCGCAGGACGACCGCACGCTGGTGGTGCTGCGCGTGCAGGAAGCCGCGCGCGACGAGGTGGTGCCCGAGGCGCCACGCGAGGAAGTCGCGGCGGGGTAGTCCTGCCGCTGCGGCCGCATGTCGGCGCGCGCCATGATGCGCTATCGTCGCGCCTCGCCATGAGCCAGCCGCCCGACGAGCCGACCCCGCCCGTGCACAAGCGCCGCGTGCGCTACAAGGGCACGCATCCCAAGCGCTTTGCAGAGCGCTACAAGGAGCTGGCGGCCGAGCAGTACCCCGAGATCGTGCCGCACGTGATGGCCAAGGGCCGCACGCCCGCCGGGCAGCACGTGCCGATCATGGTCGACGAGATCCTGGGCGTACTGGGCCCCGAGCCGGGCATGCGCGCCGTGGACTGCACGCTGGGCTACGGCGGGCATGCGCGGCGGTTGCTGGAGCGGCTGAGGCCGGGCGGCACGCTGTTGGGGCTCGACGCCGACCCGATCGAGCTGCCGCGCACCGAAGCACGGCTGCGCAAGCTGGGCTACGACGAGCAGGCGTTCGTGGCGCGGCGCTCGAACTTCGCGGGCTTGCTGGGCATGCTCATGGCGCACGGCTGGCACGATGGCGCCGACGTGGTGCTGGCCGATCTCGGCGTGTCGTCGATGCAGCTGGACGACCCCGCGCGCGGGTTCACGTTCGGCGCCGACGGCCCGCTCGACATGCGCATGAACCCCAATCGCGGGCTCTCGGCTTCCGAGTGGCTGGCGCGCGCCTCGATGGCCGAACTGGCCACGGCCCTGCGCGACAACGCCGACGAGCCGCAGGCCGAGCTCTTGGCCGAGTCGTTGGAGGTGCGCCGCGGGCATCTGGGCACGACGCGCGAGCTGGCCGACGCCGTGCGGCACGCACTCGCGCACATGCGCGACACCAACGAAGTCGACCGCACGGTGCGGCGCGTGTTCCAGGCGCTGCGCATCGAGGTCAACGACGAGTTCGGGACTTTGGATCTCTTACTGCGCGACCTGCCGCAGTGCCTGCGAGCGGGCGGCCACGTGGCGATCCTGTCGTTTCACTCCGGCGAAGACCGCCGGGTGAAGAAAGCCTTCCAGTCCGGCGAGCGTGCCGGCATCTACGCCGCCGGGGCGCCCGACGTGATCCGCGCGGCGCCACACGAACGCTTCGAGAACCCGCGCAGCAAGCCGGCGAAGCTGCGCTGGGCACGGCGGGCGGGGTAGGGAGCGCATGCCCTGCACGCGTGTGAGCGCGCGACTCGCGTGTCTGGCCGCCGTCATGGGCCTGCTCGGGCTTGGTTCATGTGCTTCGCCTCGGCACGAGCGGTTTCAGCTCGGCGAAGGAACGCCGGAGCACTGGGTGGTCGCGGTTCCCGGCGACTCGATGGTCACCCGCGACGCGCCAGGGCCCTCTGCCCTGCGCCCGGCCACCTCGGATCGCGTTCTCCTCGACGTCTCCGGCGACTCACTCGTGGTCGAGCTGATCGATGCGCAGGGTCGCCGCTCGGCGTGGGAGTCGTGGTCGGGTCTGCGACCCGGTAGCCAGATCCCGGGCTGCTCGCGAAAAGCGCCAGAGCTCTGGAACGAGAACACGGGAGAGAAGTTCGATCATGTGCGTGGCGAGCTCGTGTCGCCAGCGAGCGGCGAGTACCGGCTGATCGTGCGTGCCTTCCGGGTGGGGCGAACGACGGTGACCGTCACGCGTGCGGATGGACTCCGCGTCGCCACGGCGAGCGTGACACGGACACAGGAGCTGAACTCCGGTGAGTCTCGCGAGTGGCGACTGCGCTGGAGCGCCCACGGGAGTCAGTTCGCTCATGTGGAGCTGACCGAGGCCACGGCGCAGCCCTAGCTCACGGCAGCACGACCACTCGGCGTGGGGCGGCGCGCGTGCCATGCGTCGGCCAGAGCCAGTACACGGCGGCGGGCAGGCGGCCGCCATGAGTGGGGCGCCGAGCGCGGGAGCGGGCAAACACAGCGCCGGGCCGACCCTGCGGGCGGCCCGGCGCGTGTGTGTCCTGCGCGGCGCTAGTTCTCGAGCTTGTAGATCTCGCGCCGGCCGTGGTCCACGAGGTCGTGGTAGCCCTTCATGATGGCTTCCATGTCTTTTCCGGCGGCCTCGTTCATGCCCTCGCCTTTCATCATGCGCTCGAAGGCCCCCAGATCAGCGACTACCATCTCGGCCACGACCATCCAGTAGCGCTCGGCGGTGAAGTCGGTCATGACCTTCATGGGCGGCATGCCGGCGGCCGCGGTGAGCTTGTTCATGGCCAGGAACTTCTCGACCAGCGGCTTGGACTTGCCCGGCTTGCAGAACATGATCTCGCGAATGAGAAGCATGCTTTGAGTCTCCTGTCGCGCACGTGACACCCGTGCGAAGTGAGGGTTCTAACTCACGCGCGAAGCGCGTTGGAAAAACAAGCACGCGCTGCGCGCGTGGGAAAGGCCTACGCACCATCCGGGATCTCCGGCTCCACCACATGCGCCAGCAGCGCCAGCGACTCCTGCCAGCCGAGGTAGCAGAACTCGACCGGGATCATGGGCGGGATGCCTTCCTGGACGACCTTGAGTTCCGTGCCGCACATGACCTTGGTGAACGTGACGGTCACCAGCATCTCGCCGGGCAGGTTGGGGTCGTCGAACTTGTCGGTGTAGCGCATGCGTTCGCCGGGCACGAGTTCGAGGTACGAGCCCCCGAACGAGCTGCTGCTACCGGTGCCGAAGTTGGTGAACGACATGCGGAAGCTGCCGCCGACGCGCGCGTCCATGCTGTGGACCTTGGCGACGAAGCCATGCGGCGGCAGCCACTTGACCATGGCGTCGGGGTCGATGAACGCCTTGTAGACTTTTTCGGGGGAAGCGCGCAGCACACGGTGCAGCGTGACGGTGTTGCCTTGGGTGGCCATGGGTCACGGGTCCTTGGGGTGGGAGAAGACTGGGTTCTGGCTCGAGCATCCATGGCCCGAGCGTCGGGGACGAAGTCAGTTCTGCGAAGCCGGCGATAGGGCCCGAGCGCGATCGCACGCGAAGCTGCGAGTGCTCCTAGCGTGCGGCGCGCTCGACGCGCCCGTGTTCAACGGCGCGCGCTCAGCGCTTGGCCGAAAGCACGCCGAACATGGCGCCCTGCGGGTCGGCGATGTACGCGATCCACTGGCCGCCCGGCACTTGATGGGCGTCCATGAATACCTGGCCGCCCGCGGACTTCGCGCGTGCAACGGCCGCATCGACGCCGTCGACGTTGAAGTAGAACGTCCAGTAGGGCGCGGGGGCCTGCGGCATCTTGGTCATGATGCCGCCCTCGGCCTGACCGCTGCCGGTCGAGAACAGGCGGTACATGCCCATGGGGCCCATGTCCATCTCCTGCACGACCTGCCAGCCGAACTGCTCGGCGTACCACTGGGTGGCCTGCGCGCCATCGCCGGCATGCAGCTCGCGCCAGCCGACGGTGCCAGGCGCATCGGTGGGGACGTCGGGCAGGGGTTCGTTGGAGATCGGCTTCATGACAATAAGATGCGCGCCATGCGGATCGGTGACGATGGCCCAGCGCCCCACACCGGGAATGTCGGACGGTTCGCGCACCAGCTTGCCGCCGGTCTTGGTGATGCGCGCGATGGTGGCCTCGACATCATCGACGCCCAGGTACGCCATCCAGCAC
>JBEBGT010000008.1:0-22402 GCA_040081365.1 Candidatus Eiseniibacteriota bacterium
CCCCCCGCGTGGGTTTGTTCTACAATGGCTCCGTCTTCCGCCCGGCCGGCCCCCTCTTCTTATATAGGAGTGCCCGCGCCCGGCAACCCCGGCACCCCACCGGCCACGGATGGTCGGACACAGAGGTGCTGGCGGATGTCCTTCTCTGTGGGGAGATGCCATGAAGCGTGTGACCGTGGATGGCAAGGCGTACGAACTCGACGGCACCACGTTGCTGGATGCCGTCCGCGCAGCAGGCGCCGACGTGCCCACCATCTGCCAGCACGACCGGCTGTCGAACAGCGGCGCGTGCCGCATGTGCCTCGTGCGCCTGGAGGGCAAGGGCGCGCCGGTGGCCGCGTGCGTGACACCGCTGGCCGACGGCCAAGCCATCGTCACCGACGATCCCGTGCTCGAGAACGCGCGCAAGTTCGTGCTCGAGATGACCGCGCATCGCTACCCCGGTACGGCCGTGGAGCACGACCCGGGAGCGGCGTTCCACCAGATGCTGCATCGCTACGCCGTGAGCACCAATGGCCATGTGCCCGACCCCGCGCTGGTCGACGACTCGCACCCCTACCTGCACGTGGACATGAACCAGTGCATCGCGTGCATGCGCTGCGTGCGCGTGTGCGACGAGATCCAGGGCGAGTCGGTGTGGAAGGTCGCCAACCGCGGCGCGCACACCTGGGTGCATCCCGACGGCCCCACCATGCTCGAGAGCTCGTGCGTGTCGTGTGGCGCGTGCGCCGATGTGTGCCCCACGGGTGCCATCCTCGATCGCACCGTGCTCGAGCAGGGCCGGCCCACCGAGTGGACCAAGACGGTGTGTGCCTATTGCGGCGTGGGCTGCGAGATCAACGCCGGCACCAAGGACGGCCAGCTGGTGCAGATCCTGCCCAGCGCCGAGGGCCGTTCGAACGTGGGCCACACCTGCGTGAAGGGCCGCTACGCGTGGGGCTTCGTGCAGTCCGATGCGCGCGCGCGTTACCCCATGATGCGCGAGCGCGGGCAGGACTGGCGGCGCGTGACGTGGGACGAAGCGCTCACGCACATCGCCGACACCATTCGCAAGACGGTGGCCGAGCGCGGCGCCGACAAGATCATGATGCTGTCGAGCGCGCGCGGCTCCAACGAAGAGAACTACGTGGCGCAGAAGTTCGTGCGCGCGGGCCTGCACACGCACAACATCGATTGCTGCGCGCGCGTGTGCCACGCGCCCACCGCCGCGGCCATGCGCATGAGCTTCGGCACGGGTGCCGCCACCGGCGCGTTCGAGGACATCGACCTCGCCAAGACCATCATCATCTCGGGCAGCAACGCGCTCGAAGCCCACCCGGTGGTGGGCGTGCGGCTGCGCCGCGCGGTGCGCAACGGCGCCAACCTCATCGTGATCGATCCGCGCAAGGTGGGACTGGCGCAGAAGGCGCACCTGCACCTGCCCATCACGCCGGGCGCCAACGTGGCCATGTTCCACTCCATGGCGTCGGTGATCGTGGAAGAGGGCCTGCAGGACGACACGTTCATCAACGGCCGTACCGAAGGCTACGCGGCGTATGCCGAGTTCCTGAAGGGCTACACGCCCGAGAAGTGCGAAGCCGTGACCGGCGTGCCGGCGGCACTGGTGCGCGCCGCGGCGCGCATGTACGCCACGGGCGGGCCCAGCATCTCGTTCCACGGGCTCGGGCTCACCGAGAACATCCAGGGCACCGAGGGCATCGTGGCGCTGTCGAACCTGGCGCTGCTCACGGGCAACGTGGGCAAGCCCGGCGCGGGCGTGAACCCGCTGCGCGGCCAGAACAACGTGCAGGGCTCGGCGCACATGGGCTGTGACCCCAACTACTTCACGGGCTACGACCCGATCTCCAACAACGCCGCGCGCGTGCGCTTCGAGTCGTTCTACGGCCACAAGCTGCCTGAGGCACGTGGGTTGGACGCCGTGCAGCTGGTGGAAGCCGCCGAGGCCGGCAACCTCGATGTGCTGTGGGCGATCGGCTACGACATCATGCAGAGCCACGCCGACATCGTGCGCACGCAGCGCGTGCTGGAGCACGTGCCGCTCGTGGTGGTGCAGGACCTGTTCATGAACGAGACCGCGCGCGCCATCGGCACCGTGTTCCTGCCCGCGGCCGCCAGCTTCGAGAAGGACGGCACGTTCATGAACTCCGAGCGCCGCGTGCAGCGCATCCGCAAGGCGGTGGAACCGCAGGGCGAAGCGCAGCCCGACTGGGTGCCGGTGTGCGAGGTCGCCAAGAAGTTGGGCTTCGAAGGCTTCGGGTTCAAGGACGCGCGCGAGATCTGGAACGAGGTGCGCTCGGTGTGGCCGCAGGGCGCCGGCATCTCGTACGAGAAGATGGAGCGCGAGGGCGGCATCCAGTGGCCGTGCCCCGACGAATCGCACCCGGGCACGGTGCGGCTGCATACCAGCACGTTCACGCTCGGGGATCGCGCGCCGTTCCATCGTCCGGAACAGGGCGGGCTCCAGGAGATGCCCACCGCCGAGTACCCGCTGCTGCTGGTGACGGGCCGCAACCTGTACTCGTACAACGCCAGCACCATGACCGACCAGACCCGCAACATCGAGCTGCGCCCCATCGACACGCTCGACCTGCACCCGGTGGACGCCGATCGCCTGGGCATCCACGACGGTGATCTGCTGCGCATCGTGAGCGCGTGGGGCGAGGCGCAGCTGCCGGCCAAGCGCGACACGCGCGTGCAGGTGGGCCAGTTGTTCTGCACGTTCCACACGCCTGCCGCGCACGTGAACCGCCTGTTGGGCCCGCATCGCGACAACAAGGTGAACACGCCCGCCTACAAGCGCACCGCGGTGCGGTTGGAGAAGCTGGCGAAGACCACGGGGCCGGCCGCGAGCTGAGCGAACCCGCAGCGCGCGGTGGTGCCGTCCGGGGCGAGCGAAGGCTCATGTTCGGAGGACTGTGGGATGGCGTCGTGTTCCGGCATGTGGTTCAGCGCGGGTCGAGTTCGGATCGCGTTGGCGCTTGCGCTGGGTGCCGCGTGGATGTCGGTGTCGTCGGAGTGCCGCGCCGCTCGCGTCGATCGCACCCCCGTGCTGGGGTTCGAGTCCGTGGGCGGCGAACCACCACTCTGGGGCTGGGTCGGGAATCCGCGCGGGCCCGAGGGCACGGTGTTCCTCGACAGCACCACCGTGCACTCCGGCCGCTACTCGGGCCTTCTCGAGCGCACGAAGGACAGTCCCACGACCTTCTCGTCGTTCGCATGCATCGTCCCGCGTGACTTCGCGGGTGACACGCTCGAGTTGCGCGGCTGGCTCAAGTTGGATGGGGTCGAGGGCATCGCGGGGCTCTGGCAGCGTCAAGAGAGCGCGTCCGGAGTGGAGAGGTTCGACAACATGCAGGCGCGCAACCTGCACGGCACGTCGGACTGGACGGAGTACCGCGTGGCGCTGCCGTTGAGTCCCAAGGTGCGCAAGGTCACCGTGGGCGCGCTGCTGTCGGGGACCGGGCGCGTGTGGGTGGACGACCTGCGGTTGTACGCGAACGGCAAGCCCATCTCCGAGGCGGCGGAGTTCGTGCCGCCCAAGACGATCACCGACATCGATACCGAGTTCGTCGCGGATTCCAAGCTCACGCTCACGAAACCCACGGCCGCGCAGATCGACGACCTGGTGCTGCTCGGCAAGGTCTGGGGCTTTCTCAAGTACCACCACCCCGCGGCGGTCCGCGGGCAGCGCAACTGGGACGCCGAGCTGTTCCGGGTCGCGCCTGCGGTGCTGCGCGCCAAGGACCGGGCGGCGGCGCAGAGGGCGATCCTGGCTTGGCTGTCCGGCCTGGGTCCGGTGCCGCCATGCAGCGTCTGCGTGACCCGCGATTCCGGTGCCGTGTTGCAGCCGCGACTCGCGTGGCTCGACGACCGCGTCTTGCTGTCGGATGCCTTGGCGCAGCGCCTGCACGGGGTGTACGTGAATCGCCCGGACACGAGCGAGCAGTTCTATGTGCAGCTCGCCTCGAACCTCCGGAATCCGGTGTTCCTGGGCGAGGTGGGGTACGCGGGCCAAGGCACACTCGACCCCGGCTACCGGCTGCTGGCGCTCTACCGCTTCTGGAACATCATCGAGTACTGGTCGCCCTATCGCGATCTCGCCGAGCACGACTGGGACGGCACGCTGCGTGAGTTCGTCCCGCGCCTGCTGGCGGCCGGCACGCGCGAGGACTACCAGCGCGCCTGCATCGCCCTCATCGCACGCGTGCATGACAGCCACGCCAACCTGTGGAGTGGGCTCGCGGCGCGGCCGCCGGCGGGCAAGGCCTGGCTGCCGTTCTCGGTGCGCTTCTTGAAGGACCAGGCGGTGGTGAGCGGCTACACGAACCCGCAGCTCGGTCCAGCCTCCGGTGTGCGCGTGGGCGATGTGATCGAGAGCATCGACGGCGTGCCGGTGAGCACGCTGGTCGAGCGCTGGCGACCGCTCTACGCCGGCTCGAACGATGCCGCTCAGCGCCGCGACATGACGCGCGACCTCACGCGGGGGGACCCCGGAGCGGTGAAACTCGTGCTGCTGCGCGACCGCACGCGCACCGAAGTCACGGCGAGCCGCGTGACGCAGGAATCACTCGACCGCACGGCGGAGTGGCAGCACGACCACGCGGGGCCCACGCTCCGGCGGCTCAGCGACGACATCGTCTACCTGAAGCTGTCGAGCGTGAAGGCCGCTGAGACGCCCGAGTACCTGAAGGCCATGGCCGACGCCAAGTGCGTGCTGATCGACCTGCGGAACTATCCCTCGGAGTTCATGGTGTTCGCGCTCGGCCAGCATCTGGTGCGCGAACCGACGCCGTTCGTGGGCTTCACGTTCGGCAGCACACGGAATCCGGGTACGTTCCTGAAGGGCGAGCCCTTGCGGCTCTCGCCGCAAGCGCCGTATGTCGACGCTCCAGTGGCCATTCTGGTGGACGAGGTCACGCAGAGCCAGGCCGAGTACACGACCATGGCGTTCCGGGTGCATCCGGGCGCCGTGGTGGTGGGCAGTCAGACGGCCGGCGCCGACGGCAACGTGTCGCCCTTCACGCTGCCCGGGGAACAGCGCACGATGATCAGCGGCCTCGGCGTGTTCTACCCCGACGGCCGGCCCACGCAGCGGATCGGCATCGTGCCCGACCTCGAAGTGCATGCCACGCCCGCGGGCCTGCGCGACGGGCGCGACGAAGTGCTCGAGGCCGCGGTGCGGCGCGTGCTGGGCCGCGAGCTCACGTCTGCCGAGCGCGACGCACTCGACCCCGGCGGCGTGTGGCGGCGGTGAACGCTGTGCGCGCGGGGGGGGCATGAGAGGCTACGCGCGCATCGGGGTGCCGACCTCTCCCGCGCGGCCTGTGATCTGCCTCGGCAATGGTTGCGCGCCGGGCTTGCAGTGTTGGATTCAGCGTAGGACGACGAGTTTCTTGGCCGTGGAGCTGCCACCGCCCTCGGCCGTGACGCGCAGCAGATAGAGGCCGCCGCGAAGCGAGGAGGGTATAGGCAGGCTGGCCGCGTCGCGGCCCGTGCCCGACGCCCGCACGCGGTCACGCAGCACTACGCGGCCCTGCAGGTCATAGGCGGTGAGCGACAGCCAGCCGGAACCTGCGCCCTCGACTTGGAGCCGCACTTCTGCCTTGAGCGGGTTGGGCGAGAGCATCGAGACGGCAAGTGCCTGGGACCTCGGCACCCACTCAGCACTCGACTCGCTCAGCAACCTGTAGCGCACGTCAACGCACTCGCGGCGGATGCGGTAGGTGGCACGCGCGCCGGAGGGGAGCGACGTGTCACTCCAGCTCATCTCCGTGGCGACGCCCCCGGCCACTCGCGCAACCACCTGCTCGCCGCCGCCGTTCAACGCGCGCAGCACGCTCCAGTAGGAGCCCGGGGCGGGCTCACTGAGAGTCCAGCGCAGCTGAGGCCGGCCCCCTGAATCCCCGAGGGTCGGCGTGGAGCAGTTCACACTCGTGTACGTGTGACTCCAGAACATCCCGTCGAAGAACGTCCACCATGCGATCCAGACATCGCCATCGTCGTCGCGAGCGATGGCGATGGGGAAGAGTTCCTCGGTTCCCGGGACCATCTCGAATCGACCGTAGCCCTGATCGGTGGGGATGTTGACGTAGGTGTGCAGGATGGCGTTGCGATCGCTGTACGCCGCGCCGAGTAACGCCGGAAGGGGGCGATCGTCGAGGGTCATGGGACCGACGTACGTGAGGTACTCGAACGGTCGGGTCTCGGGTGGGAATAGCCAACGCAGCGTGTCCTCGGCTGACCAGTGCGTGCCATCGAAGCGGCGCATGAATGTGATGGAGTCGTGCGTGCCATAGCGGAGGAAAACGGAACCATCAGGGTTTCTTCGGAGATGGACAGCGTCATCTGGGAAACCTCCGGCCAGATGTTCGGGCGGATGTACCCAGCCCGTGTCGTTCACGATGCCCCAGGCGAGGTTGCGCACCGTGGTGTAAACCGCCAGAGCTGTGGTGTCGGATGTAGCTAGCAACTGGCAGAAGCTGTCTGCGCGCGGCTCGTTGAGCTCAGGGACAGGAAGGCGCGACCACCGCGGCTCACTGCCGCGCGTATAGAGCACAGTGAAGTAGTCTGCTGGGCCGGGCCCCTCGGAGGCGTCGGTTGTCGCGACCCACCTCCGAACACCATGCTGAGCGCCGGCCTGGACCTCGCTGAGTTGATCTACGGTTGCAATCGAATCCGGGGCGGTCACGCCGCTGTCGGAAGCGTCCGCGGTGATGAGCCAATCCCGATGCGGCACGGTCGGGTTGGTGTAGTCCCGCCAGACAAGCATCTGCACCGAGCTATCCGTGTGACAGACGCCGATCCGAAACCCATCTTGATCCATGTGCCATCTGGGAACCCACGTGGACTCAGCCCACATGAATCCATAGGTCCGGTTGTGGTGCGTTCCGTAGGACCCCGAAGCGACGACTTCGAGCCGGCCCGATCGAGTCGGCTCAAACCGCGATGGAACTATGAATGCGTGATCGTCGAAACGAAAGCGGCCGATAGGCATCCATGCACGCCCAGGCGGAAGAGCGGCGGTCGATGACGCCGACGCCACAATCAGGAAGCATGCCACGAGGGTCGAAGCGGACCTATGCATGGTTGCAAACCTCGGCCACGAACGGACATCACGCTCTGCATGAGTGAGCAAGAATCTACTTCCAGCCCGCATATTCACAAGGCATAACTCACCGCAGTCTCAAGAGGATCGGGCGATCCTCAAGGTCTGGGGCGGCGGCGCCCACCAAGAGCGTTCAGGTCCCGACGCGATAGGGCGCATGGCCCACACGAACAGGCCATCCGGGCACACCGGGCGGCCTGTTCTTCATCCGGCGGGGGCATGGGCGCGCTGCAGGTGGCCGCTCGTGGAAGCCGCCGAGTAAACGGAATAGAATGTGGGCTATGAGACCGCGATGGGTCTTTCGGCCATTCCTTGTAATCGCGCTTCTCGGGTGCGCATTGCTCTCTGCGCGCGGGGTGCGCGCTGGCGAGTGCATCGATGGGGACGAGGATTACCTCCGGATCCTCGAACAGGGGCCTGCTGCGATCGAGCAGGGTAATGAGTTGTTCTGTCTGGATCTGCCCGATCTGGGCTGGGGGCGGGCCTGGGACGGGCCCGTCGGGCAAGAAGCGATCGCGAGCTTCCGCGCCGCTCCACTGCGCGAGCGGTTCACGAAGGCGCTCACCGCACTCTGGGAATCGCCGTGGGCGGATTCCTCGCAGAGGAGGCCGTGGCTGGTGCGGCTTGCAGCGACACGCGGGATCGCGCGATTGGGCTCCACCGACGTGTATTCGGAGCTGGTCGGCGCCGGCCGGAAGGATGCCTACAAGGTCTTCGTGGGTTCCCGCTTCTATCAGTTGCTCGCGATCCTCGACGACTGCCGGGCGGCGGGGCTGCTCCGAAAGCGCTACCACGAGCTCGCAAAGCGCCCGAGACGCGGCTACGTGGGTGAACGCCTCGATATCGTGTGCAGTCTTCACTATCTGGAGTGCCCGGAGGCTTCGGTGGTGGCGCGGGAACTCGAGGCGTCGGAGTCCGACTCGACCCTGTGTTGGCATCTCGCGCGGGTCGGCAAGCGCTGACCGCCGTACGCGTGTCGATCTCTGCTCACACTCGACACGTCCTCGTGCACCGCCTAACTTCGCAGCCATGAACCGACTTCTTCGACTGCGCTCGGTCTGGCCGCTGCTCGCCGCCGGCACGTTGCTCGCCCACACCGCGCTCGCCGCGGGCGCGGGGCATGGTGGCGTCGACATGCTGCCGGTGCTCGAAGCGCTGGCGCTCATCCTGGTGCTGGCGCGGCTCGGCGGCTCGTTGTTCGAGCGCCTGCACCTGCCGGCCGTGCTGGGCGAGCTCATGGCGGGCATCGTCATCGGCAACCTGCGGCTGGTGGGCTTTCACGGCTTCGACATGCTGCTGCACGTGCCCACGGTGGAAGCGCTGGCGCAGATCGGCGTGTTGTTCCTGCTGTTCCAGGTCGGGCTCGAATCCGACATCGGCAAGATGGCGGCGGTCGGGATGTCGGCCACGCTGGTCGCGGTGCTCGGCGTGGTCGCCCCCATGCTGCTGGGCCTGGGTGTGTCGGAGTTGTTCCTCAAGGACCATCACATCCTGTCGCACTGGTTCGTGGGCGCCACGTTGTCGGCCACGAGCGTGGGCATCACGGCGCGCGTGCTGGGCGACCTCGGGCGTTCGGCCAGCGCCGAAGGGCGCATCATCCTGGGCGCGGCGGTCATCGACGACGTGCTCGGGCTGATCGTTTTGGCGGTGGTGACCGGGCTCATCGAGGCCGCCGACGCCGGTGCGGCGTTCAACGCCATGGGGCTCGTGGGCATCGTCGGTAAGGCGCTCGGGTTCCTGGTGCTCGCGATCGTCGTGGGCCGCTGGTTGTCCAAGCAGACGTTCCGGCTCGCCAACCGCATGAAGGGCGAAGGCCTGCTGCTGTCGCTGGCGCTGGCGTTCTGTTTCCTGCTCGCCTACCTCGCGGGCAAGGCCGGTCTCGCCCCGATCGTGGGTGCGTTCGCGGCCGGGTTGGTGCTCGAGGACGTGCACTATCAGGGCCTGCGCGAGCGCGACCCGCAACAGCGCGACCTGCATCACCTGCTCGAGCCGCTCTCGGGCTTCCTCGTGCCGGTGTTCTTCGTGCTCATGGGCATGGGCGTCGATCTGGCCGTGTTCGCGCAGCCGGGCGTGCTGGGGTTCGCCTCGGCGCTCACGGTGGCCGCGGTCCTCGGCAAGCAGCTCTGCTCGCTGGGCGCGCTCGGCAAAGGTGTGGACCGGCTGGCGGTGGGGCTGGGCATGATTCCGCGCGGTGAAGTGGGACTCATCTTCGCCAGCATCGGCCGCACGCTCACCATCGGTGGCGAGCGTGTGGTGGACGACATGGTGTACTCGGCCGTGGTCGTGATGGTGGCGGTCACCACGCTGGTCACTCCGCCACTCCTCGTGTGGCGCATGAAGAAGCCGCGCGCATGAGTCTGCGGCGGACGTTCGCGCTGCTCGTGGCGTTGTTGGTCCTGGCGCCACGGCCGGCGCTTGCGGCCGCACGCACGATCGTGCAGGCGCCCGCGCTGCGCGCCGCGCAGGCCGAGTCGCTGGCCACGGTGGCGCAGGGCGCGCGCGACTGGGCGGGTGCCGAAGCGCAGTTCCGCCGCGCGCTTGCCGGTTACCGCGAGGCGCGTGATGCGCGCAAGGTGGCGGTGCTGCTGGGCAGCATCGGCGTGGTGCTGTTCAACTCCGGGCAGCTCGACGCAGCCGACTCGGTGTATCGCGAGGCGCTGGTGGCGCGTCGTGCGCTCGGCGACCCGGTGCTCATCGGGCGCACGTTGAACGCGCTGGGCAGCACGCAGATCCGTCTGGGGCGCTTCGCCGAAGCGCTGCCGTGGCTGCGCGAGGCGCGCGCCGTGCGCTTGTCGCTCGGCGATCCCGCGGCGTTGGGCGCCACGCTCAATGCGCTGGCGGCGATCGCGCCTTCGCTCGGCATGCCGGACTCGGCGCGCGGTTGGTTCGACGAGGCGCTCTCGCTCACCACGCAGGCCGGCGACTCGGCACGCACCTCGGAAGTCCTCACGAACCGCGCGCGTTTCGAGTCGGAGCAGGGCGATGCCACGCGCGCGGCCGTACTGCTGCGGCGCGCACTCGCGATCACCGCCACGCGCGGCGATCCGGCGGCCGAGTGCGTGCAGCGGCTGAACCTCGCCAAGCTCGAGTCCGCGGCCGGGCGATACGTCGACAGCGCGCACGAGGCGCGCACCGCGGGCGCGCTTGCACTGGCGGCGGGCGATCCGCGGCTCGTGCAGGGCGCCGCACAGGAAGAAGCGCGCGCCTGGGTGCTGGCGGAAGACCCGGCGCGTGCGCGTGCGCGGCTCGAGTCCGCTACGACGCTCGCCGACTCGCTCGCCGAGCCCCGACTGGTGGCGGGTGCGGCGCAGCTGGCCGCACAGGTGGCGCGGCTCGAGGGTGACGGTAGTGGTGCGGCGCGCGGGCTCGCGCGTGCGCAGCTCGCGGCAACGGCGGCCGGCGACTCGCAGCTCGTGCGCGACGTGTGCGTGCTCGCGGGCCAGACCGCGCAGGCAGCGGGGCGCATGGCCGAGGCCGAGTCGTGGTACCGCCGCGCCGAGCGCATCAGCGTGACCGCGGGCGGATCCGCGCACACGCTCGATCTGTTGAACCTGGGCCAGGTGCTGAGTGCCGGCGGGCGCACCGACGACGCGTGGCCGCTGCTCGAACGTGCCCGCGCCGGCGCACGCGCGGCGGCCGATCCCGATCTGGCGTGGCTGACCGAACTGGCGTTCGGCGACGCCGCCGAGCGCAGCGGACGCGCCGAGCAGGCACTGTCGCACTACGTGCAGGCGGCCGGGCTCGCCGACACCGTGCGCGCGCGCCAGGGCGGCGAGTCTTCGGTGCAGGTGTTCGCGGGCCGCACGCAAGCGCACCAGGCGATCGTGCATCTGTTGGCGCGCGCCGAACAGCGCGCACCCGGGCAGGGTGCGGCGAGCGAGGCGTTTCATTGGGCGGAGCGTGCCAAGGCGCGCGCGTTGCTCGATCAGTTGGCCGCGGGTGGTCACGCCGAGCGCGCGCTCAAGCCGGCCACGTTGGCCGAAGCCCAGGCCACGCTGCCCGATGCGCACACCGCGCTGCTCGCCTACAGCGTGGGGGATTCGGGTTCGGCACTGTGGGTGGTGCGGCGCGATCAGTGGCAGTGGTTCGCGCTACCGGCGCGGGCCGCGCTACGCGCACGCGTCGAGACGCTGCGTCGCGCGTGGAGCACGCCGGGTGCAGCGGCCGCCAACGAGCGCGTGCAGCGCGCGGCGCGCGAGTTGGCGCAGGACCTCTGGTCGCCCGCGCTGCCGGCGCTCGCGGGCGTGCAGCGGTTGGTGATCGCGCCCGATGGCCCGCTGTGGCTGTTGCCGTTCGAGGCGCTGCCGGCCCAGCCGGCAGATGCCAAGCGCGCTGCGCCGCTGGGCGAGCGCTACGCCACGTCGTATGTGCCGTCGGCTGCACTGCTCGGCTGGCATGCGGCCACGCACGATGCGCGCGTCGTGGCGGTGGGCGCCAACACGTATGGCGTGCTGCCGGGTGACTCGCGCGACTCGCTCGCCGCGCTGCCCGACACGCAGCGCGAAGTCGACGTGCTGCGCGCGCTCAGCGACCCCGCGCGCTTCACCGCGCTCACCGGCGCGTCGGCGTCCGCACAGGCGGTGAGTGAGGCCATGGCATCGCGCGTGCGCGTGCTGCACCTGGCCACGCACGGCGATCCGCGTGAGACCGAGCCTGGCCACTCGGGCGTGTGGTTGTCGGCCGACCGCAGCGGCGTCACCACGCGTCTCGAAGCCGACGACGTGGTCGCGCGCGGCATCGCGGCCGACCTCGTGACGCTCTCGGCGTGCGGCAGCGGGCTCGGGCGTGTGGCCCAGGGCGAGGGCGTGCTCGGGCTCACGCGCGCGTTCCTCGCTGCGGGTTCGGGCAGCGTGCTCGTGAGCCTGTGGCCGGTGGCGGACGAGTCCACCGCGCAGCTCATGCAGGAGTTCTATACGGCACTGCTCCAGCGTGGCTGGCCGCGCGACCGCGCGCTGGCGCAGGCCAAGCGCCGGTTGCGCGCTCAGGCCGCCACCGCCGCGCCGTTCCACTGGGCGCCGTTCGTGCTGGTGGGCGACCCGCAGGCGATGTCGCGCTGACGTGCAACACGAAACCCCCGCGGAGGCTGCTTCCGCGGGGGCTCGTTCACATCGGGATGCTGCGCTCAGTCGTCGTCGTGATCGTGGCCGCGACCGTGGCCACGTCCGTGCCCGCGACCGTGTCCGCGACCGCGACGATCATGGTCGCGCACCACGATCACCGTGCGGCCATCGCGGCCATGGCGGGGGTGGTGCTTCCAGTGCCGTGCGGGCACCACGAGCACGCGCTCGGGTACGCGACGCACGTCGACCGACAACCACGGGCCGCGCCACGACGAGGCGCGATACCAGTAGCCGCCACGCAGGCGCCACCACGAGTTGTTGGCGCGGAACACGTCGTCGTCGCAGCGGTCGTCGTCCACGACCTGGACGTCTTCCACGACGATCACGCGCGGCTCGTTGCGGAACACGACCGGCGGCGGCGCATTGCCGCCGCTCACGCCGACCTGGAAGCCGAACCAGGTCTGGGTCTCGGCCTGGGCCGGCGTGGCGTGGCTCGACAGCGCCGCGACCGTCACTGCCAGGGCGATCAAGGTGAGATGGTTTCGCTTCATGGGTCCCTCCGTCGGGTTCCTTGGGAGACCGGCCTGGCTCCCGGCGGGCCGCTGACCGCACGTGGCGGGGCGAGCTTTCCGGGCAAGGGACGGTCCTTAAGGGGGCATCCTGCCTAAGCAGACCATGTGCCATGGTCGTGGCTTTCGCAAGTCGTTGCGAACACGTGTGATGGCGACTTCTCAGCCGCCGCGAGTCGTGCGCTCCGGCCACACCGGTCGTGCGCTGCGCACGTGAACGGCTGGAATCCGCCCACTTGGGGGCCAGTCGGGGGCCTGGCCCCGGCCCGCATTGGTGGGCCGAATCGCCCCGCCGGGCACTCGGCTGGGCTGGCGTCTTGAGGCGGACTTCACGCCCCCCTAACCTTCGCGGTCCTGTCCATCCGTCTGGTCCGCGCTCGCCGCGGCGGCCTCGCCCGGAAGCGCTGTGCCCACCCCGTTCAGAGGTGCACCGATGCTGCAATCGAAGCTGGATTCACTCCTGCCGTTCCACCGCACCGCGCGTGCGGTCACGGGTGCCGCGCTGCTGCTGGCCGCGGCCGCACTGGCGCACGCTGCCACGCCGCGCGTACACGCGATCCGCCACGCGCGCATCGTCACCTCGCCCGGGCATGTCATCGCGCGCGGCAACGTGATCATGCGCGACGGTCTCATCATGGCGGTGGGCGCCGATGCGGCGATCCCCGCCGACGCGCGCGTGTGGGACGGCGACAGTCTCACCGTGTATGCCGGACTCGTGGATGCGTTCGTCATGCCGGCGGCGGCCGCGGGCCCGCCCGCGGGTGGCCCGTTCGGCGGCGCTCGCCCGCAGGCGGCCGCGAGCACCGAGACGCCCAAGGGCGCGGTGCACGAGCTGCCGTCGGTGCACGCGGAGTATCGCGTGGTCGAGAACCTGCCGCTCGAGGCGTCGCAGTCCGAAGCGCTGCGTGCGGCCGGCTTCACCGCCGCACAGGTGGCACCGCGCAGCGGCATCGTGCGCGGTTCGAGCGCGGTGGTGACCCTGGGCGGCACGGTGAACACGAGCGTGGTGCGCTCCGATGCCGCACAGGTCATGGCGCTCGAGCCCACGCGCGGTGGTTATCCGGGCTCGTTGATGGGTGCGATCTCGGTGCTGCGCCAGGTGTTCCTGGATGCCAAGTGGTACCGCGACGCACGCGCGGCCGCCGCGCGGCGCGCCGGCAGCGAACGCGTGCCCGAGAACCTCACGTGGGCTGCCCTGCAGCCGGTGATCGCCGCGCAGCAGCCCGTGCTGATGGTGGCCGACGAGATGCTCGAGGTGCTGCAGGCGTCGCGCATCGCCAGCGAGGCCGGTGTGGCGGCGAGCATCGTGACCGCGGGAGATGAGTACAAGCGCGTGGCGGCGATCGCGGCCACGGGCCGCACGCTCATCGTGCCGGTCCACTTCCCCGATGCGCCCGATGTCGCCGACGACGCCAACGCGCTCGAGGTGCGCACCGAGGAGCTGCGCCACTGGCAGGCCGCGCCCGGCAATGCGGCGGCACTCGCCAAGGCCGGCGTGACGTTCGCGTTCACCGCCAATGGACTCAAGGACGTGAAGACGTTCCGCGCCAACGTGGCCAAGGCCATCGCGCGCGGGCTCTCGGAAGACGCCGCCCTGGCGGCAGTCACCACCACGCCCGCGCGGTTGTTGGGCGCGGACGGCAAGCTGGGCTTGATCGCGCCCGGCGCGATCGCGAACCTCACGGTGACGCGCGGGCCGCTGTTCGGCGAGAACTCCAAGGTGCGCGAGGTGTGGATCGACGGCGCGCGCTACGAAGTCGCCAAGGACGAGACGAGCCCCAAGGGCGAGTGGCAGACCGCGAGTGGCGCGTCGTTCAAGGTGGCGGCCGAGGCCGAGACGAGCGTGACGTTCGTGGCCGGCGACACGACCAAGGCGACGGCGGTGAAGCTCGAGGACAAGCGCCTGCGCTTCACTTTGCCCATGAAGAACGGCGGGAGCGAGCAGTGGGACCTGGCATTCGCGAACGATGCGTTCAAGGGCTCCATGGTCGCGGGCAGCAGGTCGATGGCGGTGAGTGGCGCGCCCAAGGCCAACGACAAGGACAAGAAGGGCGGCAAGAAGTCCGAGCCGGCGCTGGTGGCGGTGCCCGTGGTGATGGGCAACACCGAAGCCTGGCGCATGGCGAAGCCGGCCGCACCGGCCGCCGTGCTGATCAAGCACGCCACGATCTGGACCAGTGGCCCGGCGGGCATCATCACCGACGGCGACCTGCTGGTGCGCGGCGGCAAGATCGCGGCGGTGGGCAAGAACCTGGCGACCCCGGCGGGTGCGGTGGTCATCGACGGCACGGGCAAGCACGTGGCGCCGGGCATCATCGACGAGCACAGCCACTCGGCCATCCTCGGCAACGTCAACGAGTGCACGAACTCGGTCACGTGCGAAGTGCGCGTGCAGGACGTGATCAACTCCGAGAGCGTGAACCTGTACCGCCAGTTGGCCGGTGGCGGCACCATGATGCACCTGCTGCACGGCTCGTGTAACTCGATTGGCGGCCAGGCCGCGGTGCTCAAGAACAAGTGGGGCGCGGCCCCCGACGAGCTGTTCTATGCGCTCGCGCCCGGCACGGTGAAGTTCGCGCTCGGCGAGAACCCCAAGCAGGCCAACTTCGGCGCCGACCGCACGAGTCGCTATCCCAAGACGCGCTCGGGCGTGGAGCAGACGATCCGCGAGGCGTTCCTGCGCGCGCAGGACTACGACCGCGCGTTCTCCGAGTTCAAGGCCGGCAAGCGCGCGCTGCCGCCGCGCCGCGACCTGCAGCTCGATGCGCTCTCCGAGATCATTCACGGCCAGCGGCTCATCCATTGCCACTCGTACCGGCAGGACGAGATCCTCATGCTCATGCGACTCACCGAGTCGTTCGGGTTCCGCGTGAACACGTTCACGCACATCCTCGAGGGTTACAAGGTGGCCGACGAGATGGCCACGCACGGTGCGTCCGGCATGGGCTTCACCGACTGGTGGGGCTACAAGCAGGAAGTCATCGACGCGATTCCCTACAACGGTTACCTCATGTGGGACCGCGGCGTGAACGTGGGCTTCAACTCCGACAGCGACGAGCTGGCGCGCCGGTTGAACACCGAGGCGGCCAAGGCCATCAAGTACGGCGGCGTGCCGCGCGAGGAAGCCCTGAAGATGGTGACGCTGAACCCGGCGAAGAGCCTGAAGATCGACTCGTCGGTGGGCTCGCTCGAACCCGGCAAGGACGCGGACTTCGCGCTGTGGAGCGGCGAGCCGCTGTCGCCGTTCTCGGTGTGCGAACAGACGTGGATCGAAGGCCGCAAGTACTTCGATCGCGCGGCCGACCTGGCGGGCCGGGACGAACTGGCCAAGGAGCGCGTGGCACTGATCAGCGCGGCCAAGGCGGCCAAGAAGGAGGGCGGGCCGCCCATGGCGGGCCGCGGCAACTGGCCACCGCGCTACCTCGAGGACACCGACCAGAGCGGCAATGAGTGCGGTGAGCACCAGAGTCACGTGATGCCGTTCCTGGGCGAGACCGATCGCAAGGCGAAGCTGGCCGGACAGGAGGGCTCGCGATGAACCGCTCCCTCATGAACACCCGCTTCGTGCTCGCTGCGCTACTGGCGTGCGTGCTGTTGCCGGCCACCGTGCGCGCCGAGGTGCTGGCGCTCACCGGCGGCACGGTGCATCCGGTCACCGGGCCGGCCATTGCCAACGGTACCGTGCTCGTGGACGGCAAGAAGATCACGGCCGTGGGCGCGGGCCTCGCCGTGCCGGCCGGGGCGAAGGTCGTGGACTGCTCGGGCAAGCACGTGTATCCCGGCTTCGTGCATGCGAACACCGCGCTCGGCCTGCAGGAGATCTCCACGATCCAGGGTGCCGACGACACGCAGGAGACGGGGAACGTGAACCCCAATCAGCGTGCCGAGGTCATGTACAACCCCGACAGCGACTTCCTGCCGGTCACGCGGTTGAACGGCGTCACCACGGTGCTGTCGGTGCCGGGCGGCGGCGCCATTCGCGGCACATCGGCGCTCATGCATCTGGATGGCTGGACGCAGGAGGACATCACCGTGCGGGCGCCGGTGGCGCTGCACGTGCAGTGGCCCAACATGTCGCCGGTGCGGGCGTTCTTCGAGCTGCGCAGCGACGAAGAGCAGGCCAAAGCGCGCGACGCGTCGATCCAGGCCATCGCCGATGCGTTCAACGACGCGCGCGCGTACGGGAAGGCGCGCGACGCCGAGTCGAACGCCGGGATCCCCAAGCACGATGCTGACGTGCGCTGGGACGCCATGCGCAAGGTGCTCAAGGGCGACGTGCCGGTGGTGTTCCATGCCGATGCGTTGAACCAGATCCGCGCCGTGCTGCGCTTCTGCGACGAGCAGAAGCTCACGAACGTCATCCTGCTGGGCGGCTACGATGCGTGGCGCGTGGCGGATGAACTCAAGCGTCGCGACATCGCGGTGATCGTGGCGGGCGTGCTCGCGATGCCGAACCGCGGCTACGAGTCCTACGACGAGGCGTTCACGGTGGCGGGCAAGCTGTCGCGTGCCGGTGTGCGCTTCTGCATCGCCGACGAGGGCGGCGGCTTCGCTTCGGCCAACGCGCGCAACCTGCCGCAGCACGCGGCCATGGCGGTGGCGTTCGGTCTGGATCCCGACGAGGCGTTGCGAGCGGTGACGCTCTACCCGGCGCGCATCCTGGGCGTGGGTGGCGAGATCGGGTCGATCGAAGCGGGCAAGCACGCCGACCTGCAGATCACCGACGGCGACCCGCTGCTGGTGGCCACGCACTGTGAGCAGGTGATGATCGATGGCAAGCTGCAGAGCATGGAGTCGCGCCAGACGCGGCTGTTCCACAAGTACGACGCCCGCCCGCGCGGGCCCAAGGCGCGCAAGCGGTAGCCGAGGCGACCGCGGCCGCTCGCGGCCGGACAAGAACGAGCACGAGGCGCCGGGCCGCGGGGTCCGGCGCCTCGTGCGTTGCGGGGGGGCAGCGTCGCGGCGGGACCTCCGGGTGCGGGCGCGAGCGCGCCGTCGGCCGCCGCGCCGCGGCACGGGCGCTTCGACCCGATGGTGCCATGTGCAGTGCGCTGGGATCCGTGTTGAGTGGTTCTGTTCCAGCCCAGAACCTGTTCAATGGCGGCAATAGGTGCCGCCCGCTTTCCGGCAAGCGCTCTCCGCGACCCCGTGATCCCGGGTTCATGCGCGGAACATCTGCTGCGCCGGTGCGGGCGTGCGCTATGCTCCGCCTCTCGGCCGGGTTGGCGCCCGGCCCTCCCAGCGCGCCCCCCTCGCGCGCAACCTCCGCCGAGGCTCCATGGCGTCATTCTTCCCATTGATCACGCCCGAACAGGCGGCGCTGATCGAGTCGTGCGCGTTGTTCTTCGTGGCGTCCGCCGATCCGTTGCTCGCCGACGGACCCGAGGGTGAGGGCCCGGTGAACCTATCGCCCAAGGGCGGGGTCACCCTGCACATGATCTCGCCGCGCCGGGTGGCGTATCTCGACGTGAACGGCAGCGGCAACGAGACCGCACGACATGCCCGCGCGGGTGGTCCGGTCACGGTGATGGTGTGCTCGTTCACCTCCGACGACGCCGCGATCGTGCGGCTCTATGGTCAGGCGCGCGCCGTGCCGCTCGAGCAATCGGTGCTGGCCGGCGTGCTGGAAGGCGATGCGCGCGGGCTCATGTCGGCGCCGCGTCAGGTGATCGAGGTCGACATCGAACGCACCATGACGAGTTGTGGCTACGGCGTGCCGGTGATGAACGTGGTGCGCGAGCGCCAGAAGACGGATCGCGGCCGGCGGTACAAGCCCGCGATGTGAGCGGGGCCGGTTCTCAAGCCGCCTTCTTGCGCATGTTCATGATGAGCATCACCACTTCGCCAGAGAGCCGGCCGTAGTCGCTGCGCGAACCGAACAGCACGTCCTCCCCGACCTTCTCGCCGGTGTCGATGCGGCGCACGATCGCACTCGCGGCGCGGTGGAAGTCGGCATGCTTGCGTAGCAGCTCGAGGTACTCCGGGTGCTTGGCGAATGCGCGCCCTTCTCCGTGCAGCCATTGCCCCAGCGCGCACTGGTCGTCCTTCTGGATCTGGTTGCAGTCCAGCGAGCGGTCCGGGTTCTTGAGGTAACGGCTGAGCTTCTGCTTCCACTCGCTGTGCGCGCGGATCGCGGCGTCAAAATCCATGGCATGGCCTCCGGGTTGGTGCGTGCCCCCCGCTGGCGCTGGCGCGCCGAGGGGGTGATGGCAGCGTCGCCGAGGAGCGGGTCCGCGGGAGCGGTGCGTTGGTGGGCTGGGCCCAAGGGCGCATCGCGGCTTCCGGCGTGGGTGAACGCACCCGGCGCGAGCGCGCTATCCGGTGCCGTCGCCGTGTCGCCGGGCGCGAGCTGTGGGGAACCGCTTGCGCCAACTCGTTGCGCCGCAACACCGTGTTTTCACGGGTCGATGCCTGTT
Source organism: Candidatus Eiseniibacteriota bacterium (assembly GCA_040081365.1). Classification (GTDB taxonomy): domain Bacteria; phylum Eisenbacteria; class RBG-16-71-46; order RBG-16-71-46; family RBG-16-71-46; genus JAIOPA01. Next base: position 19,151 of record JBEBGT010000008.1, read on the forward strand.
CAGTCGCGGCACAACTCCTGCGAAGTATCCGGGTGGGCAATGTCTCAACACGCTCTGCCCGGGGACCCGTGTCCCCGACCCCCGAGGGCAGGCGCAGGGTCCGGCAGGCCTGAGCGCGAAGCGTGGTAACGCAGTGCAGGTCACGTCGCGAACCGACGCCGGGATCTCCCCTCCAGGATGTCGGTGAATGCAAGAAGCCCCGGTCCTCCCCCGGGGCTTTCTTGTTTTCGGCAAGCACGTTCGGCCGCGGTGTCGGTGATGCGCCGCGCCGCGTTATGTTCGCGCGCGTGCGCGCTCACTCCCGGGCGCGTGGGCAATGGAGAGCGCGATGAGCGACGAACGTGACCCCGGCAGCAGCGCGGCCCCTCCTGCTATGACGGCCGACCTCGCCAGAGGCGTCGCCCGTGGCGACCGCGTGCATGCGTTCCAGTCCGACGCCATCAGCGTGACCTGGTCGCGGCGCCGCTGCACGCACGCGGCCGAGTGTGTGATGCGACTGCCCACGGTGTTCGAACCCGGGCGCGCGCCGTGGGTGGATGCCACCGCGGCAGCGGGCGATGCGATCGCCGAGGTCGTGCAACGCTGCCCCACCGGCGCGTTGCACTTCGAGCGCCACGACGGCGGTGCCGCCGAGGCCGTGCCGACGGCGAACAGCGTGCTCGTCTCGCGTGACGGCCCGCTGCTGCTGCGGGGCGACATCGAGGTGCGCGACGATGACGGCAACGTGCTGCTGCGCGACACGCGCGTGGCGCTGTGCCGGTGCGGGCTGTCGAAGGCCAAGCCGCTGTGCGACAACGCGCATCGCGCAGCGCGATTCCGTGACGCAGGCGACCTTCGAAGTGAGGACGCCGTGCAGGACCCCGGCGGCGGTGGCTCCGCGCTGCGCGTCACGCCACACGAGCACGAGTCGCTCGAGCTCTCGGGTCCGTTCGTGATCGGCAGTGGCGACGGCCAGACGATGCAGGGCGGAACGAGCGTGTGGCTGTGTCGCTGCGGGGGCTCGCAGGACAAGCCGTTCTGCGACGGCTCGCATGCCCGCGTGGGCTTCGAGAGCCGCTGATCGACGGCACCGGTGCGCGGCGCCGCGGCTGCAGGTGGTGGGTCCGCGGAGGCCGTGCTGCGCCAGCCTGCGGAGCCACTCCGGGTCCCAGCCCATGCATGGCCCGCGTTCGTCAGGGTTCCCGCAGCGTCGGGCCGTGGCGACTCCCACGTGTGGCGGTGCGGGCGTAGCCTCGCGCCGTTCGGATCCGTTCGGGGTGCCCCGCGCTTTGCCACGCGGCCCGGTCGGACCCGCGACTCCCACCACGGAAGGTTCCCGGGCCACGCGCCCTTCCATCCGCCCGCGCCGCTCGCGCGCGCAGGCATCCAGGAGTGACCCCAATGCCCATCGCCACCACGCACGCCATCGGTACGTTCTGCTGGCCCGAGCTCGCCACGTCCGATGCCGAGGCCGGCAAGAAGTTCTACGCTGCATTGTTCGGCTGGCAGATCGAGGACCAGGACATGGGTCCGCACGGCTTCTACACGATCTTCAAGCACAAGGGTGTCGACGTCGCGGCTGGTTTCAAGCTGATGCCCGACATGGTGAAGATGGGCGTGCCGCCCAACTGGGGTGCGTACATCGCCGTCGAGAACGCGGATGCGTCGGCTGAACTCGCCAAGTCGCTGGGCGGCCAGGTCGTCATGGGACCCACCGACGTCATGGAGCACGGCCGCCTGGCGGTGATCACCGACCCGCAGGGTGCGACGTTCACGGTGTGGCAGGCGAAGAAGAACATCGGCGTGGGCATCTTGAACGAGCCCGGCTCGCTGGGTTGGACGCAGTTGAACGCGAAGGACCCCGAGGCCGCGAAGAAGTTCTACTCCGCGCTGATCGGCTGGAAGGTGCAGGACGATCCCATGCCCGCGGCGATGGGCGGCGGGCACTACACCACGTGGCTCAAGTCCGATGGCCCGGCCGGCGGCATGATGGCCATGCCGCCGGATGCCCCGGCTCCGTCGCACTGGCTCAGTTATTTCGCGGTGGCGAACGTGGACGAGTCGGCCGCCAAGGCCGCGTCGCTGGGCGGGCTCACGTACGTGCCGCCCACGGACATCCCGGGCACCGGCCGCTTCGCCGTGCTGGCCGACCCGCAGGGCGCGGTCTTCGCGCTCATCACGTTCCTGCCGCGGGGGTAACGCCTTCGCGCAGCACCGGTTCCGACGCCCGGCCGCGAACTCCGCGGCCGGGCGTTCGTGTTATCCGGTAGTATCGGTTCGGTGTGTTCTTGCGCGAAAATCATCATACATTTCGGGCCTCGTGCACTGTAGAATCGCCCATGTCCCCGTGAGCCACCGGGGCTTTCCGCGCAAGCAGCGGTTGATGTCGGCTACCACGGTTGTTCCGTCGAGGTATCGATGCGCCTCCGTTCCAGGGTCGGTTCCAGCGCACGTGCTCTGAGCGGTGCGATGTTGATATTCGCGCTCGCTGCTCCGATGGCGCGTGCGCAGTCGCTGGACACGCGACTCTGGGGCGCGAACGGTCCCGTCCGTTCCATCGCGCGCTCCGGCCAGACGCTCTACTTGGCCGGCGACTTCTCCACGGTGGGTCCGAGCACCGGTGGTGGCGTCTCCATCGATCGTGCGAGTGCTGCACTCGACGCGCGCTTCCCGCAGGTGACCGGCCGGGTCACCGCCGCGGTTCCGGATGGACGCGGCGGGTGGTTCATCGGCGGGCACTTCACTCATGTGGGTGGAATACCGCGGACGAATCTGGCGCACATCCTCGCGAACGGGCAACTCGCGGATTGGGCACCGGCGGTGGTGGGTGACGACGGCTACGTTCGCGATCCCGACTTCGAAGCGCGCCCCGCGGGGGTGAACACGCTGTTGCTGGTCCGGCGCACGTTGTTCGTGGGGGGCGCGTTCCACACCATCGGTGGGCAGGCTCGCGCGGACATCGCGGCGCTCGATGCCGCCAGCGGCGCCGTCCTGCCGTGGAACCCCGGCGCGGACGGCGAGGTCCGCTGCCTGGCCCAGCGCGAGAACGTGCTCTACCTGGGCGGAGACTTCTCACACGTTGCCGGCGAAGTCCGAAATGCTCTCGCGGCGGTGGATCTGCGGACCGGGAGCTTGCGTTCGTGGAACCCCGACGCGGTGATCGAGTCCATTCTCGGCCCCACGCCGAGTCGCGTGCGCTCACTCGCCTTGTCGGGCCGGGTCGTCTACGTGGGCGGGGATTTCGATTCGATCGGCGGCCAGCCGCGAAACTCG
>JBEBGT010000664.1:0-1596 GCA_040081365.1 Candidatus Eiseniibacteriota bacterium
CCGCCCTCGTCGAGCGCGCGGTTCACGGCGCGGGCCAGGTCGAACAGGTGGCCCAACGCGCCGGCGGTGTTGAAGTCGTCCTGCATGGCCTCGTGGAACAGCTTCTCGGCGTTGGCCACCGCCTCGCCCAGCGCCCCGCCCGGGGCCGGTCCGTCCGCGACCGCCCAGGTGTTGGCGCGCTCGAGCGGGCCGCGCAGTCGCGCATAGGCCACGCTCGCCTCGGACAAGCGCTCGAGCCCGAACTCGATCGGGCTGCGGTAGTGCGTGCTCATGAGGTAGAAGCGCGTGACTTCGGGGTCCCAGTCCTTGGCGATGTCCTCGATGAAGAAGAAGTTGCCCACGCTCTTCGACATCTTGGCTCCGGACAGGTTCACCATGCCGTTCTCGCACCAGTAGTTGGCGAACGGCTTGCCGCAGTAGGCCTCGCTCTGCGCCATCTCGTTCTCATGGTGCGGGAAGATCAGGTCCTGTCCGCCGCCGTGGATGTCGAACGTCTCGCCCAGGTACTTCATGGCCATGGCCGAGCACTCGATGTGCCAGCCGGGACGCCCGGGCCCCCACGGGCTGTCCCAGGCGGGCTCGCCGGGCTTGGCGCCCTTCCAGAGCGCGAAGTCGAGCGCGTCGCGCTTGGCCTCGCCCGGTTCGATCCGGTAGCCCTCGCGCAGTTCGTCGACGCGGCGGCCCGACAGCTTGCCGTAGTCCGCCTTCTTGCGGACGTCGTAGTACACGTCGCCGCCCGCGGCGTATGCGAAGCCCTTGTCGATGAGCACGCTGATCATGGCGTGCATCTCGGCGATGTGCTGCGTGGCCTTGGGGTAGTGCGACGCGCGCTTGATGTTGTACAGGTCCGCGAACTGCAGGTACGCGGCGATATTGCGCTCGCTCACCGTCGCGAACTCGATGCCCTCCGAGTTGGCGCGCTCGATGATCTTGTCGTCGACGTCCGTGAAATTGTAGACGTACGTGACCTGCATCCCCAGATGCTCCAAGTAGCGCCGCATGACCTCGGCCGACAGCGACGCGCGGATGTGTCCCACGTGCGGCTTGTTCTGCACGGTCATGCCGCACACGTACATGCCGACCTTGCCGGGCGTGACGGGGACGAAGTCGCGCTTCTCGCGCGTGAGCGTGTCGTAGATGCGCAGGGCCACTGCGGCCTCCAGAGGGGATGATGTCGTGGGCCGCCACGGGGGCGCCCGGCATGGGGTTCCGGCCGGCCCACACGGGAGGGGGGGCAGGAACCCACGCAGTCTAACGTGGAATGCGCCAGCACGGGAACACGCCGGCCACTCCGAGGTACGGGGGCAGCCGGGTCGATCGCTTGAACCGTGCGGCGAGCCGGCCGGATGACCGTGGATCGTCCGGGCTATCCCAGTTCGGAGCCGGGTGCCGCGCTCTCGGGAGCGCGGCGCCGTTCGGCGCTGGCCTCCGTGACCGTCTGGATGCCCTCGTCCTTCCAGCGCTGCAGCAGCCGCAGCCGGGCCTCGCGCGCCAGCCGCGCGGCATCACCCCCGGGACGCGCCCGCGCCACCACGCGCAGCACCGCGCCGTCGGCGCCCACGCGCTCGAAGCCCATGACCATGAACGGTTCCACCA
>JBEBGT010000665.1:0-1593 GCA_040081365.1 Candidatus Eiseniibacteriota bacterium
CACCGGGACCACGCCACCGGCGCCCGACACCGCCGCCGGCCCCGACGGCGATCCGAACGCCTGAGCCGCCGCCTCCCGCGCCATCCTCTGCTGCGCACCCGCTGCCTCGGTCTCCCAAGGAGCAACCCCGTGCCCCGTCGCCGCATCATCCTCAACGCACCGCCGCCCGTCGCCGGCGCGCGCACGCGCACCGTCGAAGTCGGTGGCGAATCGCGCGAGCTGCTGCCGTTCGAGCCGATGCGTGGCGAGGTGCTCACGTGGCGTCAGCCGCACTGGAATCGCAACGAGTACTGGCTGGAGTCGTCGCGCGGCACGCACCTGCTGCTGCACATCCCGAGCATGTTCATCCGCAAGCCCTGCGACTGCCCGGTCGAATCGGCGTCGAACTCGTGGAGGATCCACATGGGCTGGGGCATCGGCGCGCACGCCATGCCGTTGTCCGACGCCCAGGGGGTCGAGCTCATGCGTCGCACGCCCCGGCTCTTCGGGCGCGGACCAGTCGTGCTCGCCGACGGCAGCAAGCTGCCGTGGCGGCGCACCTGGTCGGGCTTCGAACTGCGTGACAGCGGTGATCAGATGTTGATCGAGCAACGCCAGTCGTTCGCGTGGTTCCGCGCCGAAGCCACGATCACGCTGTCGGATGCGGCGCATCAGCGATCCGATATCCTGCCGCTGCTGGCGCTGACGTGGCTCGCGGCACTCGACTCGCGTCAGACCTCGCAATGAACGCGTGCAGCCTCAGCGGTTGCGGAAGCGGTCCTTCACCTGCTGCCAGCTGGCCGGACGCGATAAGCCCGCGCCGCAGTTGGCCGTGCCACCCTGCCACGTGGCCACGTTGCCGGGTGTGTTGCCCGTCGCGGGCAGTCCGAGCGAGATCTCGATGTTGTTCCCGCGCGTCGCTTCGGTGTGCGGCGGCGGCGTGTACTGTGCGATGACCATGCGCTCGAACGCGATGCACGCCGGCACCTCGCAGCCGCCGCAGGCTCCGGGGCCCGAGGTGTTCCGGTGCTGGATGACGAGCTTGAACGCGGCATAGGTCTGCCCGGCACTCAGGGCGTGCCTCTGGTTCTCGTCGATCGCCACACCGACCAGCAGGTCGACACCGTTGGCTCCGTCGTTCTTGTAGCGCGCGATGCCGCCCATGCCGATGCCCTCCCACGGATCGCTGCACTCGAGCTGGTCGCTCACGTCGAGCACCGCCGAGATGCCCGTGCGTCGGCAAGTACCGCTCTCGAACATCTGCCACCACATGGGGACCTTGCCGCCCGTGGCGGTGATGTGGAAGTAGGCCTCGATGCCTGTGAGCTCGGTGATCCCGCCCGGCGGCGCGAACGACGCCACCAGGATCTCGGTGCCGGTGTTGCGGTCGCACGCGAAGTTGCGGTTCGCCGCGCCCTCGCACGAGTTCCAGCGCAGCCCCATGCCGGCCGCGCGCGCCGCGGGTGCGGCCAGGAGCGTGAGCAGGAACGCAGCGAGGGCGATGCGCTTCAAGAGAACTCCTCCGTGGCGGCCGGCCGGCGACGGGTGTGGCCCCGAGCGGGGTATCGGCAGCCCCGGCGCGTAAACGAGCGTGCCTCGCCGGCGCCCGTGGGG
>JBEBGT010000666.1:0-1593 GCA_040081365.1 Candidatus Eiseniibacteriota bacterium
CGCGTTCGCTCTGCGAGCACGCCTTGCGCACGCGCTTCTCGTCGGGCTGGCCCACGTCGATCCACAGCTCCACGCGCCCGGTGAGGTCGTGCAGCCACACGTCGGGCTCGTCGGCGGTGCCGATGCCGCGCCCGAAGGCCAGGCGCTCGTGCGAATGCAGCGCGAACGCCAGCGTGCGCACCATCATGCGCTCATCGGTCTCGGACTCGTGCTGCGCGATGGTGAGCGCATGGTCGGCGTAATAGTTCCGGTCCATGTCGGCGATGTTGAGATCGGCGCGGCAGACGGTCGCACTCATGACTTCGGGGCTCGCAGGAAGAAGGTGGTGTGCGCTAGGGTCGCGTGCGCGACCCTGCAGAAGCTCGCGGTGGCGTGACCGCGGAGGTGCCCGGGCGGAAAGGCCCCCGGGGCGAACCCGCCCGCGAGCCGTGCCGCCCTGCTCGCGTCGATCCGGCGCATCCGTGCTGAGGAAGAGGATACCACTGTGCGCCCCACGACACGTGGAAGCTCGGGCCGTAGTGCTGCCAAAGTCGAAGCGCCGCCCCGGGGTGACCGGCGTGCGGCTCCCGCGGCGCTTGCGCCCCGCCGCGTCGCGGCGCTGGCCGCACTCGTCATGCTGCCGGTGCTCGCGCTCTACGTGGCCACGCTGCATCCCGGGCTGCCGGCGGGGGATTCCGGTGAGCTGATCACGGTGGCCGCCACCGGCGGCGTGGCGCACCCGCCCGGCTATCCGCTCTACACCTTGCTGGCCGGCGCGTTCGCGCACCTGCTGCCGTCCGGGAACGTGGCGTGGCGGCTGAACCTGTTCTCGGCGTTGTGCATGGCGGCGGCAGCCGGCGTGCTCGCGGCCGCGGTCGCGCGGCAGTCGCGCTCGCTTGCGGCCGGCGCGCTGGCGGCGGGCGTGTTCGCGCTCGCCCCAGTGACGTGGCGCTACGCGCTCGTGGCCGAGGTGTTCGGCCTGCACGCGTTGCTCGCCGCGGGGGTGCTCTTCGCACTCACGCTGGCGCCGCGGCGCGCGGTGGTGGTGCTGGCGGCCGCGGGCGGGTTGGCACTCACGCACCATCACACGCTGTTGCTGCTGGTACTGCCGGCGTGGTTGCTCGTGTTCGTGCGCGCGCTGCGTGCCGAGCCCGCGGTCGGCCGGGCTGGCCTGGCCCGGCGGCTGCTCGCTCACAGCGTGCTCGCCACGCAGGCAGGACTGCTGCCGCTGCTGTGGATCCCGTTCGCCACCCGGCACGCCGATGCGCTGGTGTGGGGCGATGCGCGCACGCTGCGCGGGTTCCTGTCGCTGCTGCTGCGCGCGGAGTACGGCACGTTCCAGCTCGATGCGGCTGGACGCGGCGCCACGGGCCAGGCGGGCCGGCACGCGGTCGAGTTCGTGACGTCGCTGCCCGTGACGCTGGGCCTGCCCGCGTGCGCCGCGGTGCTGGCGGGCATGTTCACGCTGCTGCGCCGGCGGCGCGCGCTGGCCGCGACCCTCGCGGCGTACGGCGTCCTGCAGCTGTGGTTCTTCACGCGCATCGGGTTCGAGTCGGGTGTGCCCGTGCTGCAGGGCGTGGTCGAGCGCTTCCACCTGCTGCCGGTGCTGGTGCT
>JBEBGT010000215.1:0-6191 GCA_040081365.1 Candidatus Eiseniibacteriota bacterium
CGAGTTCCTTGAGCATCTCCTCGGTGCGCAGACAGACGCGGCTGAAAGAGTCGAAGTCGAGGCCCAGGCGCTCGTAGGCCGGCTGGTCCATGGGGAAGTTGAAGCCCTCGGCCCCGAGTCCCACGCCCAGCGACTTGGCCACATAGTTCGCGACCACGACCACATCGAGCACCGCCGTGGGCTCCTGGATCGGCGTGTGGTGGTGGCGAGCGATGGCATCTTCCACGAGCGGGGGGAACTGCCACTTGCGCGCGATGGCGGCGCCGACCATCGCATGGTCGACCCCGAACATCTCGCGCTCGGCCTCGACGAACGTGATGCGGCGCACGGCCGCATGGTGCAACACCTGCTCGGGCCGCGCATCGAGCGTGCGCGCCATGATGATCTTGCCCACGTCGTGCACGAGCGCGGCCGTACTGGCGATGGGCGGCACGGAACTGCGGCCGCACTCCTCGGCAATGGCCATCGCGGCGAGCCGTGCGGCCGCGCCGTGCTTCCAGAGCTCGTCCTCGGTGAGGCTGTAGAGCGGTGCGGCGCCCATGACGCGGCGCAGATAGTCCCCCAGGATGAGGTCGAGCATCGGCACGGTGCCGAGCCGGGCCACGGCCTCGGCCACGGACGACGGCGTGTCGTAGCCCATGAACTTCGCGCTGCCGGCGAAGTGCAGGATGTTCGCCGCCACGGCCTGATCGAACTCCACGATGCGTGCGATCTCGGCGAGCGACACGTCGCCGCCCTGGACGTGCTCGAGGATGCGCTGCGCGGTGACCGGCAGCGGCTCCAGCTTGTCGATGTTCTCGACCAAGCGTTCGGGGATGACAGTCGCTTTCTTCATGGTCATGTGGGGCTCCTGGACTGCGATCCTAGGCGACCTTCGCCCGGTTCAAGCGCTCCATGGCATCCGCGATGGAAGTCGGCATCTGGAGCAACGAGACGACACTGCTGGCTCCGCCACGCGCGATCGCCTCGCGCGGCATTCCGAAGACGACACAGGATTCCTCGGCCTCGGCGAGCGTTTCCGCGCCCGCCTGCCGCAACGCGACCATGCCGTCCGCGCCATCCGCTCCCATGCCCGTGAGCAGCACGCCGACGATCGGCAATGCCCGCAGACGCGCGACCGACGCGAACATGACGTCGACCGCGGGACGTTGGTGATGCACCGGGGGACCTTCACGGAGTCGCACGGACAGCTCGAGCCCGCGCCGGTCGACCACCATGTGGTGGCCACCGGGGGCGATCAGGGCCGTGCCGCGCTGGAGCATCATGCCGTTCGTGGCCTCGGCGACCTTCATGGCGCACACCGAGTCCAGCCGTTCGGCGAATGCCCGCGTGAAACCTGCGGGCATGTGCTGCGTGATGACGATGGGCGGAACGTCCGCCGGGAGCCGGGTGAGGATGTACTCGATCGCCTGCGTGCCGCCGGTCGAGGCCCCGATGGCGATCAACCCGCGCGCCGAGGTCAGGCTCTGGGAACGCCCCGCACCCGTGGTGTGGGGTACGGCCGCCGCACGGCGCTCGAGACGCACCGGTGGGCCCGAGCGCATGGCCCGGATGCGGGCCTTGATGCGCTCCGCGAGCTCGCCCACCGAGTGCGGGCCGCCGGGCTTGGCGAACACGTCGATCGCGCCCAGTTGCAGCGCTTCGACGCTGGCCTGCGAGCCGCGCTGGGTGAGCGAGCTGACGATGATGGTCGGGACCGGATGATGCTCCATGACCTTGGCCAGGAACGTGAGCCCGTCCATGCGCGGCATCTCGAGGTCGAGGGTCATGACGTCCGGGTGCGAGCGCGCAATGAGGTCGCGGGCCACGTAGGGGTCGGCCGCGTGACCGACCACCTCCATGTCCGGTTCGCCGGCGAACGCGTCCGTGAGGATCTTCCGGACGACCGCCGAGTCATCGACCACCAGCACGCGCGTCTTGGCCATGCCCCCTCACATCCCCGCGGCCGCGCGTTGCACGCGTGGCGCGAAGGTGACCTGCACCGGGATATCGTTGATCTTGAGGTACAGGTGGGCCGCGAAGTCGTTGTAGCCCGCCGCCGGGGCGCTCGGGTCCGGCAACAGCACGTCCACGCTCGGCGCGGCGAGGTCGAACTTGAGCTGGGTGTAGTGCTTCGTGAGCCAGCTCCCGCAGACGACGTTCGCGAACTCGGCGGCGAAGTCGCGGATCTCGAACTCGCTCGGGTTCTCGTCGAGGTTCATGCCGGCGAAGGACCGGTAGAGCTCGAGGGTGAGCGAACGCGTGAGCACGATGGCGACTTCCCCCGAGAACGGCCCGGAGAAGTCGACCGCCGTGGCGTACCACACGTCCCCGGGGGCCGGGGGCTGGCTGAGCCCGGCCGCGGCGATGACCGCGCGCTCCTCGGCAGTGGGTGGCGTCACCGGGGCCGTGGGCAGCGAGAGGCGCCAGGCGTCCTCGAAAGCCGCGCGGTCGCACGGCTCCGTGTAAGAGCACAGGCTCATCTCGGCGACGTCTTGAACGGCCGCGCGGAGCGCGGACAGGACTTCAGCGGTCGCTGGCGGCTGGACCGAGCGCGGCAAGGACATCCCGCATGCCCTCCGGACGAATCGGTTTCTCGAGGTAGAACCGCACCCCCAGGTCGGACATCTCGGTGCGGCGCGCTTCGCTGCCGTCCGTGGAGACCACCACCCGGATGATGTCGTTCCACGCGCCCTGCCCCCGCATGGCCTGGAGCAGTTCGGCGCCGTTCATGACCGGCATGTTGATGTCGACGAACATGACGTCGACGTGGTGCGATTGCAGCAGCTGCAGCGCCTCGGCGCCGTTCGCTGCCTCGTGGATGTCCGAGGCCGGGAACCCGGTCAGCAAGGTCACCCGCTTGATCAACGCACGCATGACCGAGGAGTCGTCCACGATCAGGACTCCGAGTTTGCGTGCCGGTTGGGTGGCGTCGTCGTTCATGGCCTCTCTCACAGCGTGGTGGCGTGGCCGGCGGTACTGATCTCCACCCGGCCCTCGCTCACGGTGACACTTGCCGTGCGCGCATCGGTGCCGCCCACAGCCTCCTTGTGAACCAACAATCCGGCACGCCACAGGATGTTGCGCGCCGCCAGCAGGTTGCGCTTACCGACGTTCAGCACGCCGGCTCCGTTGACCTCGGCCCCCCCGATCAGCCAGATCCGGGACCGCCCCGGTTCCATGCCGCGTTGGCGGGCCAGGTCCAGCAGCAACGGAATGCCGGTGTCCGCGAACGTGGCCGGCTGGTTGCCGGCACGTTCCAGATTGATTCTCGACTCCGGCAGCAGAAAGTGAAGTAGCCCGGCGCAAGGAACATTGGGATCGTGCATGACGACGGCGATGCAACTGCCGAGGGCATGGGTCACGATGGCATGCCCGGGCTGGTTCGTGACCGCCACCTCCCCGATCCCGACCACCACCCGGCGGCTCGCCGGGGCGGCGAGCGCTGCCCCCGGGCGCGTCGTGGTGGCGGCCGCGGAAGGGCGCGGCGGACCTGGAACACTGCCGGCACCGCCGGGACGCGGCGGCAAGGGACGGCCGTTCATTCCGCCCCCTTCCGGAACGCGGCCGGGCCGGCCGACTTCATGCCGTGCTGGATCCCGGTGAGGCTCTCGCAGAGTCCGAGGAACAGGTAGCCTCCCGGTTTCAGGTGGCGTTCGAGCATGCTCACCACGCGCTGCCGGTTCCCGAGATCGAAGTAGATCATGACGTTGCGGCACAGGATCAGGTCGAACAGCTCCGGCATCGAGCCGACCTCGAGCAGGTTGACCTGCGCGTAAGTGATGCGCTGGCGCATCTCGGGTGCAACGCGGACCTTGCCCTGGTGCGGGCCGATGCCGCGCTGGAACCAGCGGTGCAGCAACTCCTCGGGCACGGTCGCGACCCGGGAGGCCGAATACACGCCGTCGCTCGCCTCCCGGAGCACCTTGGTCGAGAGGTCCGACGCGAAGATATGGTAGTTCGAGAACCCGGCCTCGAGCAGCGTCATGGACAGCGAGTACGGTTCCTCACCGCTCGACGAGGCGGCGATCCAGATCTTGAGCATCTGGCCGCTGGCCATGAACTCCGGGACCACGTCGTTCGCGATCTGCTCGAAGTGCTGCGGCTCGCGGAAGAAGCGGGTGTGATTCGTGGTCAGCGCGTCGACCAGCGCCCCCATCTCCTCCCTGCCCGCTTCCGAGTCGCTGTTCACGAACTGCAGGTACTGCCGAAAGGTGGTCATACCCAGGGCGCGCAGGCGCCGCTGCAGGCGGTTCAGGATGAGATGGCGCTTCTCTTCGTCCATGACGATGCCCGAACGGGCATAGATCAGGCGGACGATGGCCTTGAGGTCGTCGTCGGTGAGCAGCGCTCCGCCCGGGGGCACCGCGGCGTGCGCAGCAGAAGCGGAAGTCGATCGCATGGTCAGGAGTGGGATCCCGTGGTCAGACGCCGAAGTTCTCGCCGCCCAGGATGCGGTCGACGTCGAGCAGGATCTTCACCTTGTTCTTGATCTTCGCCATGGCGCGCACGTCCCGCGTGTCGATGCGGCCGCCGAACTCCGGCGTCTCCTCGATCTCCTCCGGCTGGATGTTCAACACTTCCGAGACCGTGTCGACCACCAGGCCCATGAGCGTCTTGCCGGTGGGCAACGCGACCTCGACCACGACGATGCAGGTGCGTTCGCCGTACTCCTGCGTCGCGAACCCGAGCTTCTGTCGCAGGTCGACCACGGGGATGACCTTGCCCCGCAGGTTGATGACGCCGCGCACGTACGACGGCACATGCGGGACGGCGGTGATGTCCATGATCCGGATGATCTCGCGCACCTTGAGCGCGGGCAGACCGTAGTCCTCGCCGGCGAGCGTGAACGTGAGGTATTTCCCGGCAGCGTCGCTGCCCTTCTTGGCGGTGGCGTTCGGCGTTGCGGTGGTGTCCATGCTTCCTCCTAGACCATCCGGGCCAGTTCGGCGGGCGACTGCCCGACGATGGCGTGCACATCCAGGATCAATCCGACGCGGCCGTCCCCGAGGATCGCCCCACCCGAGACGCCGGCGACACCGGCGAATGTGGGCCCCAGGGACTTGATGACCACTTCCTGTTTGCCGAGCAGGTCGTCCACCAGGAGCCCGACCTGCCGGCCGTCGTCCTCGACGATCACGACCGCCGCTTCCCAGGGCGAGGCGCGGTACTCGTCGAGCCCGAAGTGCTCGCCCAGAGGCAGGATCGGCACCAATCGGTCACGCACCTGCACGACCATGGCCTGTCCCTGCACGGTATGGACCTGTTCGCGCGTGGGGCGCAGCGACTCGCGGATCGCGAACGTCGGCAACACGTAGCGCTCGCGCCCGATGCTCAGCACGAGGCCATCGACGATCGCGAGCGTGAGCGGCAGCTTGATGTAGAAGGTCGTGCCCTGGCCCGGTTCGGTCTGGATCTCGATCCAACCGCGCAGGGCCTCGATGTTCCGGCGTACGACATCCATGCCGACGCCGCGGCCGGACACCTCGGTGACCTTCTCCGCCGTGGAGAAACCGGGCCGGAAGATCATCTGATGCAGTTCCGCCGCCGAAGGCTGGTCCGCCTCGGTGATCAAGCCGTTCGCGACGGCCTTCGCGCGGATGCGGTCGACATCGAGGCCCTTGCCGTCGTCGATGATGCCGATGACGATGTTGCCGCCCTGATGATAGGCGCACAGCGTCAGCTTGCCGGTGTCGGACTTTCCCCCCGCGAGCCGCGCCTCGGGCGACTCGAGCCCGTGGTCCACGGAGTTGCGAACCATGTGCATGAGCGGATCGGTGATGTCCTCGACCACGCGCCGATCGAGTTCCGTGTCCTCGCCCACCAGCGTGAGCTCGACCTTCTTGCCCGACTTGCGCGTGAGGTCGCGCACCAGGCGCGCCATCTTCTGGAACGTCTGACGGATCGGCACCATGCGCATGGCCATGGCATTGCGTTGCAGCTCGCTCGAGATGCGGCGCAACTGGGCCATCTGGCGCCCCAGTGCATCATCGGCGACGGCGGTCATGCCGGGGTGGCTCTGGATGATCGACTGCACGATGACGAGCTCGCCGACCATGTCCACGAGGTTGTCGAGCTTGCGCGTGTCGACCTTGACCGATGCCTGGCCGTCGTCGAAACGGCGGGCCGGGCTGGCCGCGCCCGGATCGTCGGCGCGCTCACTGCGTTCGCGGCGTTCGGCGGCGACCGGCGCCGGCGCCGGGGGCGGCGCG
>JBEBGT010000216.1:0-6185 GCA_040081365.1 Candidatus Eiseniibacteriota bacterium
GTACGAGGTCGTGATCTCGCTGCCGTAGTTGGCCCAGTCGACGCCGTTCACCACCAGCACGGCGCGGTCGAACGCCGGCTGGGTCACGTCGAGTTCGAGCTGGCGCAGGATCCAGTGGTCGGGGTCGAGGTCGACCGCCGTGGGCAGGGCGTCCACGTGCAGCGTGAACGTCTGGCTCGCCAGCGAGTCGGGCACCACGAAGTCGCGCGGCCCCGCGGTGGTGCTGATGCGCACGTCCACCGGCATGGTGAACAACTGCCAGCTCTGGCGCTGCTCCAGGGTGAGCGTGACGTCGTAACCGCCGGCCGCGGGCACGTGGCTCCACGAGGAGTGGTAGATGGGGAAGTACTCGCCGTAGATCCACTGCTGGAAGTACGCGGCCAGGTTCCGGCCCGAGACCGCTTCGCACGCCGCGCGGAAGTCCTCGGTGGTGGCGGTGCCGTAGGCGTGATTGCTGCGGTACTGAGCGAGCGCGGCGAAGAACACGCCGTCGCCCAGCACGCGGCGCAGCATGTGCAACACCCACGAGCCCTTGTCGTACGACAGGTTCGAGTCGAACACTCGCGCCGCGTCCTGGTCGTTCGGCACCCACACCGTGCCGGCACCGTAGTACTGGTTCTGCGCGAGATCGTTGTGGTACGCGGCCGGTCCGCCATTGCTCTCGGCCCACAGGGCTTCGCTGTAGGTGGCGAAGCCCTCGTTGAGCCAGATGTGATGGAAGTCGCGGCAGGTCACCAGATCGCCCCACCACTGGTGGCCCAGTTCGTGCGCGACCACGAACTCCGCGAACGCCCCGATGCTCGTGCAGGTCTGGTGCTCCATGCCGCCGCCGAACTGGAACTGGGCGTGGCCGTACTTCTCGTCGAGGAACGGGTAGCTCCCGAAGTGCGAGGCGTGCGAGGCGATCATGTCTTTCACGCGCGACTGCACCGCCGACACGGTGGGCACCGACTCCGGGTAGTTGAAGAAGTCGATGCGCATGGAGTCGGTGGGCGAGGGGCGGTACCAGTCCACCGTGTGCGTGTACGGGTAACTGGCGATCGACACCAGGTAGGTCGAGATGGGGTGGCCCTCGCGCCAGCGCGTCACCGCCTGTGTGCCGTTATCGGATGCCTGCACCAGCGTGCCATTCGACGCGGTGGTCATGCCGGTGGGCACCGTGAAGCGGATCGCCACCGTGTCGGCCTTGTCCTCGGGTACGTCCTTGCACGGCCACCACGAGCGTGCGCCGAACGGTTCGGACAGGCTCCAGATGAGCTGGCGGCCATTCACGATCTGGAACCCGAACGAGCCCGCGACCGGCGAGCCGTGATAGAACACGCGCACGTCGATGGGCTGCCCGGTGGCGTGGCTGCTGCCGAGGTTCACGCTCAGCACGTCACCGATGCGGCTGAACGACGTCGGGACCACGCCCACCAGCACCTGGTCCACGGTCATGTTGGCGAGCAGGTCCAGGTCGAGCGTGTTGAGCGGACCGCTCACCACCGTGGCCTGGATGCGCACGCTGCCCGACACCTGCGCGCCGAGCGGCGTGAACGTGAGGTCGAGGTCGTAGCCCTGGACGTCGTATTGCAACTGAGCGGGCGTGGGCGCACTCGCCATCGCCCGCGCGCGCCGCGCGCCTTCGGCCTTCCACGCGGCCAGATAAGGCGCCACGTCGGTCTCGTCGCGCACTTCCACCGTGCCGTCGGGCTGGGGCGGGAAGCGCAGCGGTTCGGCGTGCGCCGCGCCCGCGAGCAGCGCTGACGTGGCAAGGGCGAGCAGGAACCGGGGAAGCGGGCGGGACCAACGGCTCGAACACGCGCACATCACGGGCATGGGGGCGACTCCAACCGAGAGGGGTAGCAGGCCGGGACGGTGATGGACCCGACGAGCGTAGCATCCCCGCGTGGCGCCGGCAGCAGCGAATGCCCGGAGCGGTGGGCACCGGGGCGACTTGCCGGATCGGCCCCACGAGCGCGGCCGGAGGACGCGGGCGCGCGTCCTCCGGCCGCTCGTGCAGAGTTACTTCCGCGCGCTCTTGTCCGGGTAGCGCGGCGCCTTGGGCGCCGGGCGCGGCGATCGGGCCAGCTCGTCGAGCACCAGCTTCACGGCCGCGTCGAGCTGGGCGTCGTGCCCCTGTGCGGTGGCGTGCGGCAGGTTGTCCACCGCCACGTCGGGGTCGACGCCATGACCCTCGATGAGCCAGTCGCCCTCGGGGCCGTACACGCCCGTCTCGGCGGCGGTGGCGATGCCGCGGTCGACCAGCGTGTTGTCCTGCGACAGCCAGATCTCGCCGCCCCACGTGCGCGATCCCACCACCTTGCCGAGTCCCAGGCGACGGAAGCCCTCGGCGAACGCCTCGCCGTCCGAGATGGTGGTCTCGTTGACCAGTGCGACCATGCGGCCCTGGAACGCGAACGGCATGTTGGCCACCGGGTTCCCGACTCGTGGCTGCCACCACATCCAGGCGCGGCGCACGAGCCGGCCCAGGATCCACGCATCGATGTTGCCGCCGCGGTTGCCGCGCAGGTCGATCACCAGCCCGTCGCGGTCGAAGACCGGGTAGTAGTCGCGCTGCCACTGCGCCATGTCGGGCGCGCCCATGGCGCGCAGGTGCACGTAGCCCACGCGGCCCGCCGACAGCGAGTCCACGCGCAGCCGGCGCGTGTACTCCCACTCGGTGTAGCGCAGGTCGGTCTCGCGCGCCGGTGGTACCGGCGTGACGATCACGTCGCGCGCGTCCTGCCCCGGGGTCTGCACGCGCAGCAGCACCTGCTTGCCCGCCTGCCCGCGCAAGAGCGCGCCCGGGTCGCTCACCGTTCGCGTCGCCACGCCGTTCACGGCCAGCAGCACGTCGCCCTCGCGCACGCGTGCGTCGGCACGCGCGAGCGGTCCCCGCTTGCCGGGCTCGTCGGGATCGGTCCGGAAGATGTGCTCGATCCGCCAGCCGCCTGCGGCGTCGTCGCGGCGAAGCCGGGCGCCGAGGCCCGCGGGCTCGGCCTGATCGGGGCCCTTGCGCAGGTCGCCGCCGTACACGTACATGTGCAGCGCCGACAGTTCGCCCACCATCTGCTGGAACACGTCGGCGAGCTCGGCGCGCGTGGTCACGCGTTCGGCGAGCGGGCGGAACTTCTCGCGCTGCGCCACCCAGTCCACGCCGTGCATGCCGCGGTCATAGAAGTAGTCGCGCTCGAGCCGCCACGCTTCGGTGAACATCTGCCGCCATTCCACGCGCGGGTCGAACGTGAACGACCAGCCCGCCACCGGCAGTTTCGACTTCTCGAGTTCGGCGGGCGCCTTGGCCCCGGCGTCGAACACGTACACCGCGTCGCCCTTCTGCACCATGAGCTTCTTGCCGTCGAGCGACAGTTCGTAGCGGTCGACCGCGGCCAGCACGGTGCCCGCGCCATCCTGCTTGCGCGTGATCTCGATCGACACCAATGCGGACTTGGCGTTCAGCTCGGCTTCGCTCGAGAGCCAGTAGAGCCGCTTGCCGTCGGTGCTGAGCGCGCGGTAGTTGCCGCTCTCGGCAGGCACTTCGATCAGCCGCTCGGCGAGCCCCGCCAGATCGATGTCCACGCTCACCGCGGGGGCGTCCTTCTTCTCGGGCCCGGCGGACTTGCCGGGCTTGTCGATCGCGGCCTTGGCGGCGTCGGCCTTCACGCTGGCCGGTGACTGCAGCTCGTCGAGCTTGGCCCACGGCGAGCGGAACTCCTTCTGCAGCGCCAGGCCGTACACCTGCGTGGGCTTGTCGAAGAACGGCTCGGGCGCGCGTGAACCCCAGATGCTGCGCACCACCGAATCGAAGTGGCGGTCGGACAGGAACCAGAGCCACTTGCCATCCGGGCTCCAGGCCGGGCTCGCGCTGTCGAAGCGGTCGCTGGTGGCGGCATGCAACGTGCGCGTGCGCATGTCGTAGAGCCAGACCTGCAACAGCAGGTTGGGCGCGGGGCGTGTGAACGCGATCCAGCGCGAGTCGGGTGACCACGCCACGTCGCGAATGTCGTCCCACTGTTCACTCACGGCGATGCGCTGGTTCGTCCCACTCGCCACGTCGAGCAGCCACAGTTCTTGATCCTTGTTCGTGTGCGCGATCCATTTGCCGTCGGGCGACGGTTGGCCGTCGTAGCGCAGCGTGCGGCCGTCCCTGGAGAGCGGCGTGGGTTCGCCCACGCCGTTGGCGGGCAGCTTCCACCACTCGACTTCGCCGCTCGCATCGCCCAGCGCCACCAGCGTGCGGCCGTCGGGCAGGAAGTGCGCCTGGCGCCAGCGCACCGCGCTGTCGTGCGTCACACTCACCAGGCGGCCGTCTTCCACAGGAGCCACGAACACCTGCCCGCGCGCGGTGAGCGCCACGCGGTCGCCGTTCGGCGACAGGTGCGCGGCCGTGACCCACTCCATGGGATTCTGCACCCAGCGCTCGCGCGACTGGTCCAAGTCCGACGCCAGCCGGATGTCGAGCGCGCGGTCGTCCGACTTGGCGATGTCGTACACGCGCAGGTCGGCGCCGAGCTGGTAGACGATGCGGCCGTCCGATAGCGACGCGCCCAGCACGTCCCAGCCCTTGTGCGCGGTGTGTGCTCGCGCGTCGCTGCCATCGGGCTTCACCGACCACAGGTTCATGTCCAGCGAACGGTCGCCCACGAAGTAGAGGCGGCCCTGCCACGGCATGGGCGTGCGGCTGGCGGCGGAGTCGGCGCTCATGAGCCGTCGCGCCTCGCTGTTGCCACCGTCCCAGCGCCACAGCTGCTGCAGCGTGCCGCCGCGGTAACGCCGCGTGTTGCTGATGTTCGTCTCCTGGCGCGTGAACAGCAGCGTGCCGCCGTCGAACGCGCCATCGGCCGCTTGGGCCAGTGGCAGCACGCGGCGCGCACCGGTCGCGGGGTCGACCGCGAACAACTGACCCGCGGGGAACCCCGAGTGCCGGCGCGACGTGAACAGCACCTCGCCCTGCGGCGTCCAGCCCACCACATGGGCGCGCAGCCCGTCGAAGGTGAGCCGCTTGGGCACGCCGCCATCGAGTGGCATGACGTACGCCTCGATGGGCCCGTCGTACGTGGCCGAGAACGCCACCTGGCGGCCATCCGGTGAGATGGCCGCGCGCGATTCCTCACCCAGATGGGAAGTGAGCCGCTGCGCGAGGCCGCCTTCCAGCCCGACGCGCCACAGGTCGCCTTCGGCCGTGAACACCAGCGTGTTGCCATGCAGCGCGGGGTAGCGGTAATAGCCGAGCGTGCCGCTGCCGGCTGCGCGGGCGGGGGCGGTGAGCAGTGCGGCGGCGAGCAGGAGTGCGGCGGCGTGCCACGCAAGGCCGGAACGTGCGAGCGACATGGCGGGGGTCCTCGAGAGGGTGGGAGCCGGGAATCGCGTCGCACTCTGGCACCGCGCTCGGGTGAGGGCAACGCCGGGCCCGACCATCGCGGGCGCGGCGGGTCCCGGCGCGTGCGCGACGACGCTCGCGTGCCCAGCCCGCGCTCAACTCCGGCCCCGCGCGGGCCGATGACAGGGCGTGCCCCGAGAGCCGGGGCCCGGATCTTCCTGCCACCGACGAGGCCACGATGAACGCTCACGACGACCTCCGCGGTTCGGAGTACACCGCACTCATGCAGCAGGTGCGCGAACTCGGCCGCACCTCGCAGTGGTGCTGGACCGCTTCGGCGATCGCCGCGGCGTTCCTGCTCTCGAACGCGATCACGGCGCATCACCCCGGGCTCATGCTGCCGGTGGAGCTGTGCGCGGCGTTCGGCTTCTACGCCACGCTGGACGCGCGCCGGCGGACCAAGCGCATCGAGAGCTTCGTGCGCGAGTTCCACGAGCATGAAGCGACCGGCGCGCAGTGGTTCACGCGGATCGGCCAGCCCGCCACGCTGCCAGGGTTCCAGAGTCGCACCGAGTGGGTCCCGCTCGCGATCGCCAACGTCATCGTGGTGGTGGCGGTGGTCTACAGCTGGGTGTTCGCCGACGGCGCGGCGCACGGCGAACTCATGGCCGCGTTGGCGACCATGGGCGCCATGGCGTTCGCGGTGCACTCGCTGGTCGAGAACATGCAGTTCGAGCAGCAGGGTGTGGCGAGCCCGGCCGCGAGCACCGGCTGGACGAACTCCGCCCCGGGCCTGCGTGAGGTCCCGGCGCCCAAGCGCGCGGCTTCGGATCGCTGAGGCCGTGGGCCGGCAACAGAACGCGCCCGGCGGGGACCTCCCCGC
>JBEBGT010000217.1:0-6166 GCA_040081365.1 Candidatus Eiseniibacteriota bacterium
TTCTGCGATGCCGATTCTGGCCGACGCGCTGCAAGACGCCGGGTGCGACAGCGACCCGATCCTGAACCACTGCCGCGAGCCGGGCGCGCACGTCCGCGACGCGCCCCAGGAAGCCGGCGAAGGACTCCGCGCCCTCACCGGCGACGAGGTGCGGATCCGCGGCTGCCCAGTAAGCCTCGACCTCGGGCTGGCGCTCACTCACCGTGGTGCCGGCGTACACGTGCGGAGCCAGGTACGTGAACTCGTGCACCGGCCAGATCTCCACGGGCACGTGCGGGAACCGCGCGCGCGAGGGTTCGGCGCTGCGCTGCGCGCGAGCATACGACGACACCACGAACAGCGCGGGTGCCGCGGGCAGGGCCTGCGCCACGGCCTGCGCCTGCTGCACACCGAGCGCGGTGAGCTCGGTGGAGGCAGCGTCCTCGGTGGCGAGGCCGGCGTTGCCGACGCTCTCGCCATGACGCACCAGCAGCACGTGCAGGGATTCGCTCATGCCGACAGGCTACCCGATGGACGAACGCGGCAAAAGCACGGGACGGCGCGAACGTGTGCACGAACGGAGCATGTGCGCTCCGCGAGCGATGCGCTAGGCTCGCGCTCCCCGGGCCGGCCGTGTCGCTCCCGGCCCCGGTCATCATCCCTGCATCGTCCCGAGGAGATCTCCCCCTATGTCGAGCCGCCCGAGTCGCTCGTGGTCCGCCCATTCCCTGCGCGCGGTCCTGTCCGCGATCGCCGCATGGTCCGCCGTCGCGCTGAGTCCGGCCCGTACCCAGGCCGCGGACGACTCCGCGGGAACGCTCCTGCTGCGCACCCCGAGCGTGAGTGCCACGCAGTTGGCCTTCGCCTACGCGCAGAACATCTGGGTGGTGCCGCGCGCCGGGGGTGAAGCCAAGCGCGTGAGCAGCTTCCAGGGCCAGGCCAGCAATCCGCGCTTCTCGCCCGACGGCAAGCGCATCGCGTTCAGCGGCGAGTACGCCGGGAACCTCGACGTGTACGTGGTGTCCGCGAGCGGCGGTGAACCCAAGCGGCTCACCTGGCACCCGGGCGCCGACCTCGTACAGGGCTGGACGGCCGACGGCCTCGGCGTGGTGTTCACGTCGGGCCGGGCGAGCCAGGCCCCCGCCGCCGCACCGCGGTTCTGGGCCGTCAGCGTCGTCGGCGGCTATGAGAACCCGCAGGTGCTGCCACGCGCGTATCAGGGCCGCATCTCGCCCGACGGCGCCAAGGTCGCCTACCGGCTCAACAACTCTTGGGACGAGGAGCGCCGCAACTACCGCGGCGGCCAGAACCGTCCGGTGTGGATCACCGACTTGAAGACGCTCGACACCGTGACGCCGGAGTGGGACGGCTCCAAGGACATGGATCCGGCGTGGCTCGGTGAGCGCGTGGTGTTCATCAGCGATCGCGACGGCGTGGCCAACGTGTGGTCGTGCGACGCGGCGGGCAAGGACCTGCGGCAGCTCACGCGCTTCACCGACCTCGACGTGAAGTCGCTCGACGCGGGCGAGGGCGTGGTGGTGTTCGAACAGGCCGGGCAGATCCACGAACTCGATCCGGCGAGCGGCAAGGAGCACGTGGTGCCGATCACGGTGCGGGGCGACTTCCCGTGGATGATGCCGCACTGGGACGACGTCGGCGGCCGGCTCACGAACCTGGCGCTCTCGCCCACGGGCAAGCGCGTGCTGGCCGAGGCCCGCGGCGAGATCTTCACGATCCCGGCCGAGAAGGGCGACGTGCGCAACCTCACGAACTCGAGCGGCAGCGCCGAGCGCGACCCGGCCTGGTCGCCGGATGGCAAGTCGATCGCCTACTGGAGCGATGCGTCGGGCGAGTATCAGTTGATGATCGAGGCGCAGGACGGCATCTCCAAGCCGCGCACGCTGGCGGTACCGAACCCGGGCCACGCTTACAACGTGTCGTGGTCGCCGGACTCGAAGAAGATCCTGTACCTGGACACCAGCCTGCGCGTGTGGGTGGCCGACGTGGCCACGGGCAAGGCCAAGCCGGTGGGCCGCGACCCCTGGATGGTGCCGCAGCGCACCGTGTTCCCGGTGTGGAGCCCGGATTCGCGCTGGGTGGCCTACTCGGCGCACCTGAACTCGCTCTACCGCGCCGTTTACGTGGCCGATGCCGAGTCCGGCGAATCGCACATGATCACCGACGGCCTGGCCGATGCGATGTACCCCGCGTTCGATGCCAGCGGCAAGTACCTGTGGTTCTTCGCCAGCACGGACTTCGGACTGCGCTCGCAGTGGCTCGACATGAGCGGCTACGACCACGAGGAGGACTTCGGGCTCTATCTGGCCGTGCTCAAGAAGGGTGAGCCGAGCCCGTTCCTACCCGAGAGCGACGAGGACGGCGGCAGCAGCGCCGACAAGCCCGCCGCACCCGCGGCCGACGGAGGCAAGGGCAAGCCGGCCGGCAGCGCCCCCGCCAAGCCGGGCTCGGAGGGCGCGACGACGGCCACGCACATCGACTTCGACGGCCTCGCCGCACGCATCGTGTCGGTGCCCGGCGTGCCCGAACGGCAGTACTCGGCGTTGAAGGCCGGGGCGGCCGGCACGGTGTACTACCTGGAGACGGCGGCGGGCTCCGCTCCCGGCACCGGCGCCACACTGCAACGTTACAAGGTGGCCGACCGCAAGAGCGCCGTGTTCGCCAGCGAAGTGGCCGACTACGCGGTGAGTGCCGACGGCAAGAAGCTGGTGTGGCGCGCGCCGTCACCCGCGGGTGCTCCTGGAGCGCCGCCTGTGCGGCCCGTGGCACCCGCGCTGTACCTGGTCGACGCCGACAAGGCGCCGCCGGCCGCGGGGACGGGCAAGCTCAGCTACGCGCTACGCATGCTGGTCGATCCCATGTTGGAGTTCGCGCAGATCTTCCACGAGGGCTGGCGCAACCAGCGCGACTACCTGTACGTGCCCAACATGCACGGCAGCGACTGGCCCAGGATGCGCCAGGTGTACGGCCGCTTCCTGCCGTCCGTGCGGCACCGTGCCGATTTGAACTACCTGCTCGACATGATGGGCGCCGAGATCGCGATCGGCCACTCGTACGTGCGCGGCGGTGACATGCCCGAGGTGCCGGCCTCGCCGTGCGGGCTGCTGGGCGCCGACATCGGGATCGAGAACTACACCTACCGGATCCGACGCATCTACGACAACGAGAGCTGGAATCCCGAGCTCCGCTCGCCGCTCGCGGCCCCCGGTC
Organism: Candidatus Eiseniibacteriota bacterium; assembly: GCA_040081365.1. Classification (GTDB taxonomy): domain Bacteria; phylum Eisenbacteria; class RBG-16-71-46; order RBG-16-71-46; family RBG-16-71-46; genus JAIOPA01. The sequence continues at coordinate 3,208 of JBEBGT010000217.1, forward strand.
TGGCCGTGGCGGTGGGCGACTACATCGTGGCCATCAACGGTCAGGAGCTGCGTGGCGAGGACAACATCTATCGCCTGCTGGACGGCACCGCGAACAAGCAGACCGTGCTGTCGATCAACAACAAGCCGTCCCTCGAGGGCGCGCACCGGGTGACGGTGGTGCCGGTCGCGAACGAGCAGGCCTTGCGCACGCGCGCTTGGGTCGAGGCCAACCGCCGCAAGGTCGACCAGCTCTCGGGCGGCAAGCTGGGCTACGTGCACCTGCCCAACACCGGCCAGCCGGGCTACACCAGCTTCAACCGCTACTACTTCGCGCAGCAGGATCGCCAGGGCATGATCGTGGACGAGCGCTACAACGGCGGCGGTTCCGCGGCCGACTACATGATCGAGGTCATGGCGCGCACGTTCGATGGCTACTTCAACAACGTCGCCGGCGACCGCGTGCCGTTCACGAGCCCCGCCGCCGGCATCTGGGGCCCGAAGGTGATGATCGTGAACGAGATGGCGGGCTCGGGCGGCGACTACCTGCCGTACATGTTCAAGGCGCGCAAGCTGGGCACCATCGTGGGCAAGCGCACGTGGGGCGGGCTCGTGCACACGGCCGACACACCGCCGTTCATCGACGGTGGCTCCATGATCGCCCCGCGCGGCGGCTACTTCTCCGCCGACGGCCACTGGGCGGTCGAGAACGAGGGCGTCGCGCCCGACATCGACGTGGAGAACTGGCCCAAGGACCTGATCGCCGGCCACGACGCGCAGCTCGAGCGCGCCGTGGAAGTGGCCATGAAGCAGCTCGCCGACAAGCCGGTCGAGCGCCGCATGAGCGAGCCTCCCCCGCCCACGTGGGGCAAGCGCAAGTAGCCGGCCACTCCCGGCGGCTGCAGTCCACGAGGCGGGCCCGCGAGGACCCGCCTCGTGGCTTTCGGGGTGCGCGCGAGGCGCGAGCCCGAACACACGAAGCCCCCAGCCGGATGGACCCGGCCGGGGGCGCGTGCGTTCCGCCGCGTGGGTGTCAGTGCGTGATGACGAGGCGGCGGACGCTGTGCTCGCTGCCCGACTGCAGCCGGGCGAAGTAGATGCCATCGGGGACCGTGCGACCTTGGTCGTCGGTGCCCGCCCAGCGCGCCGACTGCTCGCCGGCGAGTTCACCCTGCCACGGCGTCGCGATGCGGCGGCCGGTGACGTCGACGATGTCGATGCGGCTCGAACCGCGGCCGGAGAACGAGAAGTGGACGGTCGCGCGGCTCGGGTTGGGCCACGGGTTCGAGAGCTGCACGGTCGTGAGCTTGGGCGAACCCACGCCCAGCACGCCCTTGCGGGGCATGATCAGTGTGTACACCGTGTCGGCCAGCGTGCGCACCCCGCCCAGCGACCAAGCCGTGTCGTGCGTGGCGCTCGTCGGCGTGCCCTTGATCCGGTAGAACTCACCGTCGACCACGAGCCGGGCGAAACCGCTCGCATCCGTGACGTCACCCACCGTGATGAGCTTGACGCCGGTCTGCAGGTTGTCGAGGTCCAGGTTCACGCCCGCCAAAGGCAGGCCCGTGCCCTGCTCGACCACGTGCACGTCGATCCAATGGCCCTTCGGGCACGCGATGTTGCCCAGGTTGAGCGGGCCGGCCGGCACCGAGAAGTTGTTGATGCGCACCGGCAGGCACTTGGTGGCGACCGGCGGGTTGATCGTGATCCGATACGCACCGGTGGCCACGGTGACCGCGAAGTTGCCGAAGGCGTTGGTGAAGTCGTTGGGGGTCTCGACGCGCGGGTAGGTCGACGGCAGCCACTGGTCGACGTCGATGTCGGCGTTGAAGATGCCGAGCCCGGTACCGCCGTCGATGACGTGCCCGGAGAGCTGACGGCCCACCGGCAGCGCGAAGTTCGGCAGCGTGACGTCGGTGGCCCCGACGAGCACGCTGTACTGCGTGAGCGTCGCGTACGTGTTGATCAGGCCCGGCGGCGGCTCGGCGATGAAGTCGAACGAAGCGCCGACCGGCAGCACCGCCTGGACGATGCCCGCGGGCGTCGTGTTGTTCGCGGGCACGAACACCTTGTCGCGACCCGGGGCCGTGCGCACGGTGAGCTTTGCACCCGCGATCGGGAACAGCGTGGGGTCGGTGACCGTGCAGGTCATGATGCTGCCGGTCTGCACGACGATCGTGCCGAGCGCGATATCCGCGGCGAACGGGCCTTCGACCTGCAGCGGCACCCGGTGGGAGACGAGCGCCGGGATGACCTCGAGGTTCCAGTTGCCCGGGTCGACCAGCGCGTTGAAGTCGCCGCTGGCGTTGGTCGCACTGTCCTGGATGTTGGTGGGCGTGTTGCCGGCGGTGTCCAGGAACTTGAGGTTCACGTTCGCGACCGGGGCGTTGTCGGTGCCCTGCACATGCCCGCTCACGTAGACACCCTGAGCCAGGAACATGAAGCCCGAGAGCGTGTTGTTGTTCACGCGCATGTCGATCAGTTCGCCCTTGAAGATGTGCTGGCCGACCTTGGGCTTGAAGAACAGATCGTAGCGGCCGTTCGGCAACACCAGATTGTAGTCGCCGTTCGGCAGGGTGGAATCAGCGATGCCAAGCACCTGGGTGTTCGTCGCACGGTTGATGACGTCGATGTCGCACGGCCACACCGGACCCGTGAACGTGGAGACGTTGCCGGCGACGCCGGTTGCCGAGGCCGTACTCGCGAGCAGGAGCGCGAGCAGCGGGATGGAGCGCTTCATGGTCTCTCTCTCTCTCCGTGGCGGTTCGGGTGGGAACCATGGTTGGCCACGGCGCGGATGCAGGTGTGCGAGCTCAGGGAAGCTCGCGGGCCGGTCTCTCCTCCGGCCCTCTCAGGACAAGAGGTGACCGCAAGTGGCGGCGAGATACATCGTTGGGACCATGTTTCTCCGGACCACTTGGGTGCGCGCTTGTTCACCCTGACTACACAAGGACTTACGCGGTGCCGTGAAACCCCTGGAT
>JBEBGT010000218.1:0-6164 GCA_040081365.1 Candidatus Eiseniibacteriota bacterium
TCACCGGGGCCCGCGACCGGCACGGGCACGTCGCGGATCTCGGCGCCCTGCGCGGCCGTGGTCTTGACCACCGCCTTCATCGTGTTCGTACGTGTCGACGTTCGGCCGGGTTCCGCGGTCACTGCCGTCGTGGGGGTCATGGTCTCAGTACCTGGCGCAAGGCCATTCCGGTGTGCGACCCCTTCGCGCGCGCCAACGCCTCGGGAGTCCCGGCTGCCACGATCGTGCCACCGTGGTCGCCGCCTTCGGGTCCAAGATCGATCAGCCAGTCCGCGCACTTGATGACGTCGAGGTTGTGCTCGATCACCAACACCGTGTTGCCGCGCTCGACCAGCGCCTGCAACACCCCGAGCAGCACCCGGACGTCCTCGAAGTGCAACCCGGTGGTGGGCTCGTCGAGCACATAGAGCGTGCGGCCCGTGGCCACACGCGACAGCTCGGTCGCGAGCTTCACCCGTTGCGCTTCCCCACCCGACAGGGTGGTCGCGGACTGACCAAGGTGAATATAGCCCAACCCGACGTCGCGCAGGGTCTCGAGCTTGCGGCGCAGCACCGGCACCGCCCCCAGGAACTCCAATCCCTCCTCGACCGTCATCTCGAGGACGTCGGCGATACTCCTTCCGCGGTACAGCACCTCGAGCGTGTCGCGGTTGTAGCGCCGGCCGTGGCAGGTGTCGCACTTCACGTAGACGTCGGGCAGGAAGTGCATCTCGATGCGCCGCGAACCGTCGCCCTCGCAGGCTTCGCAGCGCCCGCCCTTCACGTTGAACGAGAACCGGCCGGGCCCATAGCCGCGCACCTTGGCCTCGGCCAGGTTGGCGAACAGGTCACGGATGAACGTGAAGGCGCCCGTGTAGGTGGCCGGGTTCGAGCGCGGCGTACGACCGATGGGACTTTGGTCGATGGCCACCACCTTGTCGAGCTCGGCGATGCCCTTGAGGCTGCGGTGGGCCCCGGGCGATGACGCCGAACCCGGGATCAGTTCGCGCTCGAGCGCGGCCAGCAGGATGTCATTCACGAGCGTGCTCTTGCCGGAGCCCGACACGCCGGTGACACACGTGAACGTGCCCAGCGGGATGGCGGCATCCACATCCTTGAGATTGTGCTCGCTGGCCCCGAGCACTTCGAGACGCTTGCCGTTGCCGCTCCGGCGCGACGACGGCACGGCGATACGCGCAGTACCCGACAGATAGCGCCCGGTGAGCGACTCGGGATCCTTCTCGACCTCGGCGGGCGGCCCCGCAGCCACGATACGCCCACCGTGACGACCGGCCCCCGGCCCCAGGTCGACCAGCCAGTCGGCGGCGCGCATGGTGTCTTCGTCATGCTCGACGACCACCACCGTGTTGCCGAGGTCGCGCAGCTTCTGCAGGGTGGCGAGCAAGCGCTGGTTGTCGCGGTGGTGCAGGCCGATGCTCGGCTCATCGAGAATGTAGAGCACGCCCGTGAGCTGCGAGCCGATCTGCGTGGCGAGCCGGATGCGCTGTGCTTCGCCGCCCGCGAGCGTGCCGGCCATGCGGTCGAGTGACAAGTAGCCGAGGCCGACATCGACCAGGAACCCCAGGCGTGAGCGGATCTCCTTCACGATCGGCGTGGCGATCATGGCCTGCCCGCCGGTGTACTTCAGCGCTTCGGAAGCCGCGCGCGCCGCGCTCACCGACAGCGCGCACCATTCGCCGATATTGCGGCCGTCGACCTTCACCGCGAGCGTCGCCGGCTTCAAGCGCATGCCATGGCAGTCCGGACACGGCTTCGGGTTCATGAGCGCGCCGATGTGGCGGCGCACCGCCTCGCTCGACGTGCTGCGATAGCGCCGCTCGAGGTCCGGGATGACGCCCGACCACTTGCCCTGGTGCGCGAACACCGAGCCCTTCTGGGTCTTGTACTCGTACTTCACCTTCTCGTCGCCGGCGCCGTACAGGATCAGCTGGCGGGTCTTCGCCGGCAGCTTCTTCCAAGGCACGTCGAGCGGGATCTTGAACGCTTTGGAGATGCCCTTGAGCGTGCCCGCCGTCCAGGTGCCCTCGGCGTCGCCCATGGAGTCGATCGCACCCTCGGCGATGGTCTTGCCGGGATCCGGGATCACCCGATCGGGGTCGATCTTGAGCAACGTCCCGAGGCCGTCGCAGCTGCCACAGGCACCATAGGGCGAGTTGAACGAGAAGTGCCTCGGCTCGAGCTCGTCGACCGCGGTGCCGCACTTGGGGCAGGTCGCCCCCACGCTCATCACGAGGTCCTCGGCGCCGTCGCGCGCGATCGTGATGAGCCCGCCCGACATGCGCACACCGGCCTCGAGCGATTCCGTGAGCCGGCCCCGGTTGTCGGGTTCGACCTTCACGCGGTCGACCACGACTTCGATGTCGTGGCGCTTGTGGCGCGCCAGCTTGGGCGCGTCCTCGAGCTCGACCCAATCGCCGTCGATGCGCGCGCGCAGGTAGCCTTGGCGGTGCCAGCCCTCGAGCTCCTTGCGGTACTCGCCCTTGCGTCCGCGCACGACGGGTGCGAGCACCGCGATGCGCGCCCCCGCGAGCTGTCCCAGCAGCTGGTCCGTCATCTCCTGCACGCTGCGCCGGGCGAGCGGCGTGCCGCAGTTCGGGCAGTGCCGCGCGCCCAGGCGCGAGAACAGCAGACGCAGGTAGTCGTAGACCTCGGTGATGGTGGCCACCGTGGAGCGCGGTGCCGGGTCGAACCCGCGCTGTTCGATCGCGATGGCCGGCGACAGGCCCTCGATGGAGTCGACGTCCGGCTTCTCCATCTGGCCCAGGAACTGGCGGGCGTAGGCCGACAGCGACTCGACATAGCGGCGCTGGCCCTCGGCGTACAGGGTGTCGAACGCCAGCGAGGACTTGCCCGACCCGGACACCCCGGTGAGCACGATCAGGCTCTGGCGCGGCAGCCGGAGCGTGACGTCCCTGAGATTGTGCTCGCGCGCGCCCCGGACGACGATGTCGGACAGGGCGTGGGCACGGACGTCGGGCGGTGCGGCGGGCGTGGGAGGGCTCATGGGCGTGCGGACACTAGCACGCTCGTCGGGCCAGTGCACGTCCGTGCAGCGACCTTGGCCGGGCCCCTGCGGCCCGCGTCACTCGTAGCGCAGGGCGTCGACCGGGTCGAGCCGAGAGGCGCGCATGGCCGGATACAGCCCACAGAAGATGCCGGTGAACGTCGACACCGTGAGCGCAGCGATCACCGAGCCGGTGGACACGTAGGTGGGCAGCCCCGACACGGCGCGCACCAACACTGCCACGCCGCTGCCGAGCAGGATGCCCATGCCGCCGCCCAGGAACGTGAGCAGCACGGCCTCGATCAAGAACTGCAGCAGGATCGCCCGGCGCGGCGCGCCCAGAGCTTTGCGCACCCCGATCTCACGCGTGCGCTCGGTGACGGCCACCAGCATGATGTTCATGACACCGATCCCCCCCACCAACAGCGCGATCGACGAGATCAGCATCATGAGCGCCACGATGCCGCCGGTGATGGTGTTGTAGATCGACATGAAGGCGTCGTCCGTGAACACCTCGAAGTCGTCGCCCTTGTTGGCGGGCACGTGACGGCGGATGCGCAGCGCGCTCTTGATCTGGCGGATCGCCTCATCGGTGTGTTCGGGGTCCACGGCCACGGCGTCCAGGAAGACCTGCCCCTTCTTGGCATACCACGGCGGCGCGTTCGCGGGGACCGCCCAGTACTTGTCGGACACCGTCCACGGGATGCAGGCCATCTCATCGAAGTTGTTGCCGAGGAAGCGGCCCTTGGCCTCGAACTCCCCGATCACGGTGAACGGGATGCCGTTCAGGTGCACGGTCTGGCCGATGCCGCTGCCATCTCGGAACAAGCTCTCACGCGTGTCCTTGCCGATCACCACCACATTGGCACGGCGCTGGACCTCCTGCGCGGTGAAGAAACGCCCGTTCGCGAGGTCGAAGCCGCGCGTGCGCAGCAGCCCCTCGTCGGCGCCGAACGTGATCGTGGTCTTCGTGCGCCGTTCGCGCCACGACAGCCGGATGTCGGCCCATGTGTTCTTCACCGGCGAGACCGCCGCGAGGGCCGGTGAGAACTCGCGGAGCGCCGCGGCGTCCTCCATGGTGAACGCTCGGCGCTTGCGCAGGCTGTCGGGGATGCCGTTGTTGAACGACACCCCCGGGCGGAACGGCCGGATATAGATGGTGTTGTTGCCGAACGACTGGATGCCCTTTTCGAACGAGCGCTGGAAGCCGTTGATGAGCGAGCCCATGCCGATCACGGTCGCCACGCCGATGATGATGCCCAGGAGCGCCAGCGCCGAGCGCATGCGATTGGCCGCCAGCGCCTGGCGCGCGATGCGGAACGTCTCCGAGAACAGGTTCGCGAAGGTCATGGGGGCACTCTGCCGGATTCGGGCGCGCAGGTCGAGCCGCTGCGGCCGGAGCGTCGGCCGGGTGCTGCGCTACTCGTAGCGCAGGGAGTCGACGGGGTCGAGCCGGGACGCGCGCATGGCCGGATAGATCCCGAAGAACACGCCGATGAGCGTGGACACCAGCAGCCCCACCATCACCGACCAGCCCGACACGTACGTGGGGAGCGGCGAGACGGCGTGGACGAGGGCGGACACGCCCGCCCCGAGCAGGATGCCCAGCGCCCCACCGAGTGCGGTGAGCAGCAGCGCCTCGAGCAGGAACTGCAGCAGGATCGCCTTGCGCGGGGCGCCCAGCGCCTTGCGCACCCCGATCTCGCGGGTGCGCTCGGTGACCGCCACGAGCATGATGTTCATGACGCCGATGCCACCCACCACGAGCGAGATCGAGGAGATGAGGAACATGAGCGCGAAGATGCCGCCGGTGATGGTGTTGTAGAGCGACATGAACGCGTCGTCGCTGAACACCACGAAGTCGTTGAGCTTGTTGCTCGGCAGGTGGCGGCGGACGCGCAGCACCTCGGAGATCTGGCGGATCGCCTCCTCGCTCTGCTCCGGCGCCACGGCCACGGCGTCCAGGAACAGCTCGCCCTTCTTGGGGAACCACGGCGGCGCATCCGAGGGCGTGCCCCAATACTTGTCGACCAACGGATAGGGGATGCAGGCCACCTCGTCGAAGTTGTTGCCGAGGAAGCGGCCCTTCGGTTCGAACTCGCCGATGACCGTGAACGGCACGCCGTTCAACCGCACCGTCTCCCCCAGCCCGCTGGCGTCTCCGAACAGCGATTCGCGCGTGTCCTTGCCCAGCACGACCACGTTGGCATTGCGCTGAACCTCCTGGTTCGTGAAGAACCGGCCGCGCGCCAGATCGTAGCCGTGGGTGCGCAGCAGTTGGTCGTCGGTGCCGTACAGGAAGGTCGTCTTGGTGGTGCGCTCGCGGCGCGACAGTTTGATGTCGTAATAGGCGAACTTGAACACCGACACCGCGGCCACCGCCGGGGACTGGTCGAGGATCGCCTCGGCGTCGCCGATGGTGAACGCCTTGCGGGCCTTGAGCGAGTCGGGTACGCCGCCGCTGAACTGGATGCCGGGCCGGATGCGCCGGATGTACAGCGTGTTGTTGCCGAACGCCTGCAGGTTCTGCTGGAAGGAGCGCTGGAAGCCGTTGATCAATGCCACCATGCCGATCACCGTGCCGACACCGATGACGATGCCGAGCAGCGCGAGCGCCGAGCGCATGCGATTCGCGGCCAGCGCGCGGCGCGCGATGGTGAAGGTCTCGGCGAACGGGAACCGGGAGTTCATCGGCCTCCCCCGTCACTCATAGCGCAGCGCATCGATGGGGTCGAGGCGCGCGGCCCGGGCGGCCGGGTAGGAGCCGAAGAACACACCGACCGCCGTGCTCATGAAGATCCCGAGCACGATGGCGGTGCCACTCAGTGCCGCGGGCAGCGGACTCACCGCCCCCACGAGCAGGGCCAGGGAAGCGCCGAGAAGGATGCCGAGCAGCGGCGCACCGCGGCGGAGCGGCAGCGGGCGGAGGACGCATTGCGAGCCGCCGAGGCCAAACGCCAGGCCGAAGAGGCACGCCAGGCCGCCGAGGACGCCAAGGTGCAACAGCGCGCGGCCGAGGGCCGATGCGCGGCACTGGAGGCAAGCCTCAGTGCAGAGAGCGGGCGGGCGCGCGGGCTGGAGGCTTTTATTCTCAGCGGCGACCGCCGCGCCAAGGTGGATCTGATGACGACGGCGCTGGGTTTGTCGCCGGATCACGGCC
>JBEBGT010000219.1:0-6149 GCA_040081365.1 Candidatus Eiseniibacteriota bacterium
TGGAAGTCGCGGGCATCCCGTGGGCCAAGTCCGGCATGGCCGAGTCACCCGGCCGCAGCCTGACCGACATTTTCCGAAGCGATCGCTCCGGCCAGGTCGCCGGCCTGCTGGCGCGCCAGCGCCTCGTCAAGCGGTCCGCGCGCCGAGCGCGTGTCGGAGCCGCCGGGGAGCAGCCGGCGCCATTGCTCGCCGGTCCACTCCTTGGAGACCTCGGGCGTCACCCACTCCGGCGCGTCCAGACCCAGCCCGAGTGCTTCGCCCAGTTCGGCGGCCGAACGTTCGCGGTCGCCCTTCGCGCCCAGGCACACCGCCAGCAGCAGGTGCGCCTCCATGTAGTGCGGGTGCTCATCGAGTGCCCGCTGCAGATCGGCGATCGCCTCGTCCGTGCGCCCCGAGCGCTCGTAGATGCGTGCGCGCTGATAGCGCAGGTCGGGGAATGTCGGATTCTCCTCCAAGGCGCGCGTGAACTCGGACTCGGCGCGGGAGTAGTCCCCCCCGTGCTGATAGGCCAGCCCCAGGTTGGCGCGCGCCTCCGCGGCATGCACGAGCGCCAGGCAGTGATCCGGGTCGTTGGGATCCGGCACTTCCTTCAAGACGCTCTCGAAGCACTCCGCCGCGCGTTCGAACTCGCCGCGGTTGAAGTGGAGGATGCCCTCGTTGTAGCGGCGCGTGTGCCCCCACTTCACCAGCGACGACAGGAACGCCATGACGTCAGTCCATCTGACGGCGCAGGAACGTCGGCACCTCGAGCGAGTCCGCGCGCGAGCCCGAGCGGCCCCACTGCGGACGGCCCTCGCGCCGCTGCCACGCCGGCGCCGAGAGCCCCGACAGGTCGTCGCCCTCGGGCAGTACGGCGGCCGCCGCAGCCGCCGCCGCGGCCGAGATCGCCGGGGCGCTGCGCTGCGCGCGCTCGGCCAGGCGCATGCCCGCACTGTGCGCACCGAAGCCGGTGGCGACCACGGTGATGAGCAGGTCGCCGTCGAGCGACGGGTCGATGACCGCGCCGAAGATGACGTTGGCATCTTCACCCGCGGCCTGCGTGACGACCTGAGCGGCCTCGTTGACCTCGTGCAGCGTGAGGTCGCGGCCACCCGTGATGTTCACGAGCACGCCCTCGGCGCCATGGATCGAGACATCCTCGAGCAACGGGCTCGAGACCGCGGCGCTGGCCGCGTCGATCGCGCGGTTCGGGCCGCTGCCCCGACCGGTGCCCATGAGGGCGTTACCGCGGCACGCCATGATGCTCTTGACGTCCGCGAAGTCGAGGTTCACGAGGCCCGGTACCGTGACGAGTTCCGAGATGCCCTTGGTGGCCTGCAGCAGCACGTTGTCGGCGACCGCGAACGCCTCCGAGAGCGAGGTGGCCTTGTCGACCACGCTCAGCAGCCGCTCATTCGGGATCACGAGCAGGGTATCGACCTCGGCGCGCAGTTCGGCGAGACCTTCCTCGGCCTGGCGCTGCCGGCGACGGCCCTCGAAGCCGAACGGCTTGGTGACCACGGCCACGGTGAGCGCACCGGCCTGGCGCGCGAGCCGCGCGACGACCGGAGCCGAACCCGTGCCGGTGCCACCGCCCATACCGGCGGTGATGAACACCATGTCGGCGTCCGCGAGCGCGTCGGTGATCGCCGCCTCGTCCTCTTCCGCCGAACGGCGGCCCGTCGAGGGATCGCCACCCGATCCCAGGCCGCGCGTCGTGCCGACGCCGATCTGGATGCGCGTGGGCGCCAGCGACTGCGAGAGCGCCTGCATATCGGTGTTCGCCACCAGGAACTCGACGCCGCGCAGGCCGGCGCCGATCATGCGGTTGACGGCATTGCCGCCCGCGCCGCCACAGCCGATGACCTTCAGCTTGGCCGAGTTGCTGCGGTCGATCTCGAGTTCGAACGTGGACATGTGCACCCTCCCTGGTTCGGGCTCACGGGCATCGTGCCCGCTTGAACACCCGGCGTGATGAAACTAGAAAAGATCGGCGAACCAGTTACGCAGGTCGAACCGCGCCCGGGTCTTGGACGGGCCCACCTCGACGAAATCGACCGTGCCTTCCTGCGACCGTGCAGCATGCAGCACCAGCCCCACGCCTGTGGCGTAGCGCGGGTCGCACACATTGGCGGACAGCCCGCCGAGGCCTCGCGGCAGCCCCAGCCGTACCGGCATCTCGAACACCTGCTCGGCGAGCTCGACCGCGCCCGGCAGCAGCGACGTACCGCCGGTGAGCACCACGCCGCCGCCGATCAGGGGCGCGAAGTGGTTCTTGCGGACTTCCTTGTTGGCGAGCGCGAAGATCTCCTCCATGCGCGGCTCGATCATCGAGGCGAGCAACTGACGCGAGATCTCCTTGTCGCCACGGCCACCCACACCGGACACGCTCACGGACTCGTCGCCATGCACCATGGATGCAAGCGCGGCGCCGAACTGGATCTTGATCGTCTCGGCCTTGTCGATGGGCGTGCGCAGCCCGATCGCGATGTCGCTGGTGACGTTCGCGCCACCGAACGGGATGATGCTGGTGTGGCGCACCGCGCCCTCGTGGAACACGGCCACGTCGGTGGTGCCACCGCCCAGGTCCAGCAGCACGACGCCCAGGTCCTTCTCGTCCTCGTCTAGCACCGCGGCCGCCGAAGCGAGCGGTTCGAGCGTGAGGTCGTAGACCTTGAGCCCGGCGCGCTGGATCGCGCGGCAGATGTTGCGCGCGCTCGTCACCGCACCGGTGATGATGTGCACCTCGGCCTCGAGCCGCACGCCGCTCATGCCGACCGGGTCCTTGATGCCGTCCTGGTCGTCGACGATGAATTCCTGCGGAATCACGTGGATGATCTCGCGGTCGGTGGGGATCGCGATGGCCTTGGCGGCCTCGATCACGCGTGCGACGTCGGCGGCATGGATCTCGTTGTCCTTGCGCGACACCGCCACGACGCCCCGGCTGTTGAGGCTGCGGATGTGATCCCCGGCGATACCCGCGTGCACGCCCTTGGCCTGCACGCCCGACATGCGTTCGGCCTCTTCCACGGCGCGCGTGATGCTGGCGACCGTCTTCTCGAGGTCGACGACGGCACCGCGGCGCAGCCCTTCGCTGGGGGCGTTACCCACCCCGACGATGCGCAGTTCACCCGTAGCGCTCTGGTCGGCGATGATGCACGAGATCTTCGTCGTGCCGATATCGAGTCCGGCGTAGATCTTTGCAGCCTGCGCCATGGGGGTCCCTCCCTCGGTGGCCTCAACTCTCGCGAGATGTCGTGGCCGTGGCGGTCGGGCCCGTGGGCTTCGCTCCGCGCACGACGATCTGATCCTTGAAACGCACGTCGACCTCGCGGGGCATCATGCCCTTCGCGGTGAGATCGGCGAGCGTGGCTCGCAACCCGGACAGCTGCCGCGCGCCATTCGGCCACGCCGGAGCCACCACTCGAACACCGTTCAACATCACGAGTCGGGTGATGCGGGGATCGGAGACGTCCACCTCCGAGACCTGCCCGGCGAGCCGGAGCGCATTGTCGCTCAAAATCGCCGTCCACGCGAGTCCCCGCCGGACCTCGGGGGTCTGGATGAGGCTGCCGGGACGCCGGTTCGAGAAATCCGGGCCGGCCAGCAGCGGCACATCGGCCACGACCCCGGCCTGCAACGGCTCGAGCAACACGCCCTCAGCGTCGATCTCCCACGGCTCCCCATGATCCACCGCGAGCATCGGCACGCGCTCGACCACCTGGATCTCGACGTCGCGCAGACCAGTGCGGCGCACGCGCGCCGTGGCGATGCGCGGCTCCAGCAGCAGGAGCTGCCGCGCCCGGATGAGGTCCAGGTCGAGCAGGTCCTGCCCCGCGGCCAGCCCGGAGCGCTTGCGGACCTTGGCGCCATCGAGGTAACGCAGCCCGGTCACCTGCACGCGATCGACGACCAGCACTTTCTTCCTCAGGTCCGCCCACGGCACCATGGCGAGCCCGCCCAGCACCAGCATGACCACGACGATGCGCAGCGCCTTCGCGTACGGCAGCCCGGTCCGGCGCGGACCGCGGCCGCGCGTGGCCGGCCCGCGCTCCAGCGCCTTGCCCTGGTAGCGGGTCATCGTGCCCCTCCCGCCGGCGCGCCGCTCTTGCGCAGCCCGGCCAACAGCTGGTCGGCCAGCCTGGAGACGTCGCCGGCCCCGAGCGTGAGCAACACGTCACCGGCACGCGCCTCGCGCACCGCGGCCTCCACGGCCTCGGCATGCGTGGGCGTGTAGGCGACCTGCGTCGCCCCCTGCTCGTGCGCCGAGTCGACCACCGTCTTCCCGCTCACGCCCGGGATCGCCGGCTCACCGGCGGCATACACATCGAGCACCCAGGCCTGATCGGCGTCGCCGAAGCACTTGCCGAACTCCGGCCGCAGCGCCTCGGTGCGCGAGTAGCGGTGCGGCTGGAACACCACCAACACGCGGCCGCCCAGCCCCTTGGCGGCCGCCAGCGTGGCGGCGATCTCGGTCGGGTGATGGCCGTAGTCGTCGAACACGCGCACGCCCGCGGCCTCTCCGCGCAGTTCGAAGCGCCGGCCCACGCCGCGGAACCCCGCCAGCGCCTCGGCGATGTGCGGGAACGCGATCTCGAGCTCGAGCCCCACCGCCACCGCGGCCAGCGCGTTCATGGCGTTGTGGCGTCCGGGCACGTGCAGCTCGATCTCGCCCAGCATACGGCCCGCGGCCTCGACCTGGAACACGGAGCCCTGTGCTCGGAGCGTCAGGTCCACCCCGCGGATCTCGGCACCCGGACGTGTGCCGTAGAGGATGTGTCGCTTGGTCACACTGGGCAGGATGCTGCGCACGTGCTCGTCGTCCACGCACAGCACGCTCACCCCGTAGAACGGCACCCGGTTCGCGAAGTAGGTGAAGGCCTGGCGGATGTCGTCGAGGTCCTTGTAGTGGTCCAGATGCTCGCGGTCGATGTTCGTGATCACCGTGACGGCGGGGGCCAGGCGCAGGAACGAGCCGTCGCTCTCGTCGGCCTCGGCCACCAAGAAGCGGCCGTGACCGAGTTGGGCGTTGGCGCCGAGCGTCTTGAGGCGCCCGCCGACGACGATGGTCGGATCGAGCCCGCCGCGCTGCAGCACCGCGGCGACCATGCTGGTCGTGGTGGTCTTGCCATGCGAGCCGCCGATCGCGACGCCGTACTTCATGCGCATGAGCTCGGCCAGCATGTCGGCGCGCGCGATCACCGGGATGCCGGCCGCGCGGGCCGCGGACAGTTCGGGGTTGTCGTGCTTCACCGCCGACGAGTACACCACGACCTGCGCACCCTCGACGTTCGAGGCGGCATGGCCGGCGAACACGCGGCCGCCCAGGCTCACGATGCGGTCCGTGACGTCGGTGGCCTTCAGGTCGCTGCCGCTCACCTGGTAGCCCATGTTGAGCAGCACCTCGGCCAGGCCGCTCATGCCGCTGCCGCCGATGCCGATGAAGTGGATGCGATGCGTGCTCCCGTACACGTGGCTACCGCCCCTCTTTCACGTCATTGAAGTCGCCATCCTCGAACTGGTGGTCCGGGGCGGGCTGACCGCCCTTGCCCTCGGCCCACAGCACGAGTGAGCGCGCCAGGCGCGACGCCGCATCGGGGCGCGCGAACAGCCGGGCATTGGCGGACATGCGCGACAGCGCGGTCTTGTCGGCCAGCAGGTGGGCCAGTTCCTTGGCCAGACGCTCGCCGGTGAGCTCGCCGTCCTCGATGACCACGGCGGCGCCGCGATCGGCCAGGTTCTGGGCGTTGACGCGTTGGTGGTCATGCGCGGCGAACGGATACGGCACCAGGATGCTGGGCCGGCCGCACACCGCGATCTCGGCCAGCGTCATGGCCCCGGCGCGGCACACCACCAGGTCGGCCGCGGCGTAGGCCAAGTGCATCTTCTTCACGAACGGCAGCACCGTGGCGGGCAGCTTCTCGTTCGCCACCGTCGCCTTCACGGATTCGAAGTCGTCCTTGCCGGTCTGCAGGATGCACTGGACGTCGACCCGGTCCTTGAGCCGGCGCAGCGCATCGACCGCCGCGGCGTTGATGCGCTTGGCCCCCAGGCTGCCGCCGAACACGAACAGCGTGGGGCGGTTGGGATCGAGCTTGAACTCGCGCATGGCGGGCTCGCGCTCGCCCGAGAGGATGTAGCTGCGCACCGGGTTACCCGTGACCTTGAGG
>JBEBGT010000220.1:0-6139 GCA_040081365.1 Candidatus Eiseniibacteriota bacterium
CCGCCCCGCCCGCGACCGGCCGCAGCGCGGACCTGCGCGTGATCGCGTGGGACGCGCACGGCACGGCGAGCGAGATGGGCGAGTTACGCGGCTCGCTCGAACGCTTCGGCGCGCGGCTCGACGGGGCGGAGTGGCGCGACGCCAAGGCCAATTGGCTGGCGATGCCGGGCGCCGACGGGTTCTGGCAGCGCAATGACCGCTTCGAGGTGCTGGGACGCGCCGAGTACATGGACCGCATCGAGGCTGGGGCGCGTTCGGCGCGCTCGCTGTTGGCGCGGCTCGACGGCGATGGCGCAGCGGCGCGCCAGGTGTGGCCGCGCAACATGGTGGCGCGGCTCGCGCAGCAGATGCTGCTGCTCGAGGCGGCGTCCGACGAGGCCATGAGCACCGGCCCGCGCGACGCGTTCGTGTACGTGCAAGCCGGCCCCGATGGCCCCGATCGGGGCGAGGAGCAGGACTTCGCGCGCCGCATCGCGGCCATGTACGAATCGTGGGCGCGGCAGCGCGGCATGCGCATCGCGGTCCTCAAGCCCAGCGCGCGCCATGCCGCCGACACCGTGTGGATGGCGGTGAGCGGGTTCTCGTCGTTCGTCGTGCTGCACCCGGAAGACGGGCTGCACGTGCTGGAGTGGGGAACGAGTGCCGAAGGCGGTGTGAAGCGCGCCACGGTGCGCGTGCGCGTGCTGCCGCAGCCGCTGGTGCCCGCGCGCGACGGCGAGGCCGAGCTCACGCGCCAGGCCGCCGAGGCGCTGGCGGCCGCACCGGCGCCGCATCCGACGATCGTGCGGCGCTATCGCGGCACGCCATCGCCGCTGGTGCGCGACTCGGTGCGCGGCTGGCGCACGGGCCGGCTCGAGCGCGTGTTCGCGGGCGACTTCGACCTGGTGCCGGCGGGCGATCACGATGGAGCATGATCCAGGAGGTTGCGCATGAAGCTTCCCATCGGACGCATCGTACTCGCGGCCGTGTTGGTCGAGCTGATGTCCATCATCGGGTTGGTGGCGGTGGTGGCGCTGTTCGGACCCAAGGAGAATGTCGCCGCGGGTGAGTTCGCTCGCAGCACCGGACAGTGGTTCGGTCCGGTCTCCGGCGCGTTGCTCACCATCGTGGGCGGGCGATGGGTCGCCCGGGCAGTCCCGGGCGCGCGGGTGCAGGCCGGCCTCGCGCTGGGGTTCACCGTGGCGGGTATCGACGCCGGCCTGCTCCTACTGGCCGCCACGCCGTTCCAATGGCTGTTCGTGGCGTCCAACCTGGGCAAGGTGCTCGCGGGCGCGCTGGGCGGTTGGTTCGCGGGGCGCGGGTCCGTGCCCGAGCGCCGGTAGGCCAGGTGTCGCCCATGCATCTCCCGAGCGCATGATCCCGACTGCACGGCTCACGCTCGTGCCCGCCACGGTTGCGCATGCACGCGCCGAGCTCGCCGATCGTGCCGAGTTCGCGCGGCTGTTGAATGCCACCGTGCCCGCGGACTGGCCGCCCGCGAGCACGGTGGATGCACTGCCATTGTTCCTCGGCTGGCTCGAGGCTGCGCCCGCGCAGTCGGGCTGGTTTGGCTGGTATGCGCTCGCGCGTGTTCGCGACGGCGAGCCGCCCGTGCTCGTGGGCGGCGGCGGGTTCTTGGGACCACCGGCGCATGGCGGCGTACAACTGGGCTACTCGATGCTGCCCGCGTTCCAAGGGAAGGGCTACGCCACCGAGCTCGTGGGTGGACTCGTGCGTTGGGCGTTCGCGCAGCCGGGCGTGGGGTGCATCGTGGCCGAGACTGAATGGGCGAATCCGGCGTCGGTGCGCGTGCTGGAGAAGTCCGGGTTCGTGCGCATCGGTGCACCGGGCGAGCGCGGTGGCGCACGCTTCGAGCGTCGCGAACCCGCCGCAGGCCACCGGCTCGAGCCTGCAGCGCTGCAGCGTCGGCTCGAGCGGATGTTCGCCGTGGCCGACCACGCCGAGGCCACGCGACTGATGGAACACGAGTGCGGCCCGGATCTGCCGCTCATGCCCGCCGATCGTGAGGAGGGTCTGGTGCGCGTGCGCTGCGCGGTGCTCAAGTTGAGCGGCGGATCGCTCGACGAGTTGCGCACGGCGATCCGCATCGCGCGTGAGGACTGGCGCGACTCGCTGGTCGCCGCGGGGTTCGGTCACGGCGTGCGGGCCCATCGCGACTGGCTGGACGAGGAGCCGCCCGGCTCGGCGTGAGCGCCCGTACCCGCCGCCGGGGCCCATCCGGGTGGCCGCACGACGTTCGCTCGCGGCCGACCGTGCGCACGAGCTAGGATGTGCGCACCATGCGCACTTCGACCGCAGCCACGATCGACGATTACATCGCGACGTTTCCGCCCCGCGTGCGAGCGATCCTCCAGCGGATCCGCCGCACCGTACGCGCCGCGGCCCCCGGGGCACGCGAAGTCATCAGCTATCGCATGCCGGCGTTCAAGCAGCACGGCATCCTGCTGTACTTCGCTGCGTTCAAAGAGCACATCGGTGTGTTCCCGCCCGTGCGTGGCGACGTGAAGCTGGTGGGAGAACTAGCGCCGTGGGCCGGCGAGAAGGGCAACCTGCGCTTCCCGCTCGACGAACCCATGCCCTACGGCCTGATCGAGCGCATCGTGAAACTGCGCGTGAAGCAGGACGCGGCGAAGGCCGGCCTCGCGCCGCGCCCCGCCGTGGTGCGCGCCAAGGCCAAGGCCGCGCGCGCGGTCCGGCCCCGCGCAGCCGCGGCCAAGCGCCGCACGCCGGCGAAGTCCAGCGCGCAGCCCCGCCGAGCCCGGGCGCGATGAGCGCTCCGGCCAGCACGGCCGCGGTGGTGCCCAAGCGCTTCTATTCGCTCGACGTGCTGCGCGGTCTGGCCGCGCTGAGCGTGGTGCTGTGGCACTGGCAGCACTTCTTCCTGCCCGCCAACCCCAACGGCAGCCCGTTCGAAATGGCGCGGCAGCCGCTCTACGGCCTGCTGTCGATGTTCTACCAGCACGGGGCGGCGGCCGTGCAGCTGTTCTTCTGCCTGTCGGGATTCATCTTCTTCTGGCTCTATTCCCGCCCCGTGGGTGAGCGAGCGATCTCGTTCGGGTCGTTCTCGATCCTGCGGCTGTCGCGACTCTACCCGCTGCACCTGTTGACGCTGCTGCTCGTGGCCGCGGGCCAGCTGGCGTTCGTCGCCGCAGCCGGGAAGCCGTTCGTGTTCGCGTTCAACGACCGCTTCCACTTCGTGCTGCATCTGCTGTTCGTGCCGGTGAGCCTGTTCGAGGGGCAGCCCGCGTTCAACCAGCCGGTGTGGTCGGTGTCGGTGGAGTTGATCGTGTATGTCGTGTTCTTCGTGTTCTGCCGCGTGTTCCGGCGCGTCGGGCCGCTGAGCGTGGCGGCGATGTTCGTGCTCGCGGCGGCCGGCTTCGGTCTCCGCGCGCTGTTCAACGATATCGGCCAGGGCGTGATGGGCTTCTTCCTGGGCGGCGTCGTGTTCGCCACCTACTCGCACCTGGTGCGTCCGGGAGCGTCGCGGGCCCTGTCGGTGCTGGTGCCCGTGGCGGCCGCATTCGCGTGGGGCGCGGCGTTCTGGCTCACCCGTCCCGGCAGCGAGGCGTCCGTGCCCATGGGGGGCCTTCTCGGGAAGCTGTTGTCGAGCGCCGACGTGCTGGTGCTGTTCCCGCTCACGATCCTGGCGTTGGCGTTGCTCGAGACGCGCCGCGGCACGCTCGGCCGGCGGCTGGCGTTCATCGGCGATGTGTCCTACTCGTCGTATCTGCTGCACTTCCCGCTGCAACTGGCCGTGGCGCTCGCCAGCATGCGACTGGCTGCACCCGCGGCCGGGTTCGAGTCCCCGTGGTTCCTGCTCGCGTTCTTCGCCGCACTGCTGGCGGTGGCCGGCGCCAGTCATCGGTGGTTCGAGCTGCCCTGCCAGCGTGCGTTGCGTCGCTACGCCGGCTGGTCGCGGCCGGCCTGAGGCGCGCCCAGCCCGACGGGAACGCGAACGGCCGCCCGTTCGTACGACTCGAGCAGTGCTACTTGGCGGCTAACAGTCCCAGCGCGGTGGCGAGCATGGCGAGCAGCGCCTTGATCAGCGACTCACCGGCCACGAGGCCCGAGGCGATGGGGATGTTGTAGCGCTCCTGGTTGGCCGGCTTCCACTGCGCCCAGCTCCACGCGATGAACGCGCCGATCGTGAACGCGAGCGCGTTGCTGAAGAACACGATCCAGCCGAGCCCGAGCCCCATGGCCGACGGCAGCCACTTGCGCATCTTGGGGAACGACTTCTCGAGCACCGGCAGCAGGATGCCCAGTAGCGCGCCGCCCAAGATGGCCCAACGCGAGGTCATGGCCAGGCTCTCGATGCCGTTCGACAGCACGCGTGCGACGGCGACCCACGTCTGCGTAGCCGGCAGCGGGTACTTCTCGAGCGCGGCGGTGTCGGGGATCATGAGGTACCACGCCGGCACCACCGCGATCGTGCCGAAGAAGATGCCGATCGCCTGCGCCACGAACTGCTTGCGCGGGTTGGCGCCCAGCAGGTAGCCGCTCTTGAGATCCGTGAGCAGGTCGGCCGAGGACGACGCTCCGTTGGCGCCCACACCGGCCGACATCAGGTTGTGCGTCACGTTGCCGGGCGAGATGGCGGCGAACAGCAGCTGCATGACCTTGCCCATGGCGCCGATCGGCGTGGTGTCGGTCTCACCCGTGGCGCGGCAGGCCACCAGCGCCAGCACGAACGACATGGCCACGGCGATCAGGCCCGCCCACCAATGGATCTGGAACGCGATCACCTGCACCAGCACGGTGGCGATGGTGATGGGGATCATGCCGCCGATGAACCACGAGTTCGGCACTTCGATGGCCGCCATGCGCTCTTCGATGGTGCCCTGCGTGGAGGCCGCCGCGCTGCCGCGGCGCAGGATGGTGAACGACTTGGCGATCGTCTTCCACTGCAGCCCCAGCGAGGCGAGGCTCGCGAACACCATGATCGAGGTGCCGCCCCACAGCGCCCAGTTGCGCGGGTGGAACATGGTGCCGCCGCCCGCCGAGGGGATGCTGTTGATGTAGCCGGGCACGTTCACGTTGGCGAGGTCGATGCCGTGCAGCCACGGCGCGATGACGAAGTACAGCAGCGACGCCGACGCCAGCATGGACAGCGACACGCGCAGGCCGACGATCATGCCGGCCGAGATCAGCAGCACGCTGGGCTCGAAGCCGAACCCAACCATGGGCTTGCCATCGAGCAGGGCGAAGCCGTTCGCGGGCACCTGCTCGGGCAGGTGCACATTGAACATGCGCGTGCGCATGAACGTGAAGAAGCGGCCGAGTGCCACGAACTGGTCCTCGGCGGTGTTGAGCACGCCCACCACGACGCCCGTGCCGAGCCCGGCCACGAGCGCGTAAGCCTTGCGCGCGGCGTCACCGCCCTTGCTGTACAGGCTGCGCAGCGTGGTCGCCGCGGCGATGCCGGAAGGGAACGGCAGCTGCTCCTGGTTGATCATCTGGCGCTTCATGGGGATCGCCAACCACACGCCCAGCGCGCCGGTCGAGACTGTGAACAAGGTGACGACCCACCACGGTTGGTGCGTGTGCGCCGGATCGAGGATGAGCAGTGCGCCGAACGCGGTGGCGATCGTGGCGCCGGTCGAGTAGCCGGCCGCCGAGGCGGTGGACTGCATGCAGTTGTTCTCGAGCACGGAGAAGTTCGACACGCGGTTCACGAGGATCGTGCGGATGGTGTTCCAGATCACGAACGACATGACGCACGACGTGATCGCCACACCGAACGACCAACCCACCTTGAGCGTGGTGTACAGGTTCGAGATCGACATCAGCATGCCGAGGATCGCACCCATGGCCACCGCGCGGAACGTGAACTGCGGCATCCGGTCGCCCATGTAACAGGTCTCGTACCAGTGCTGGTCCTTCTCCTCGGGCGTCGCACCTTCGGGGAGCGGGACGAACTCCGGCGGCAGGTCGGGATAGTCTTGCGGTGCGGCGGGAGGCGCGGAGGCGCGGGCCATGGCTTCCTCGGTATGGGTGATCGGTGCGAGGACCGCTCGCCGTGCCGGCAGGACGCACCTGCAGGGCGCCGGACGGTCCGCGGTCGGGCTGCCAGAACGTGAACCTAGGCGGCGGTGGGCCCAGGCGCAATGGTGGACTCCAGTCGCCCGTCCTGCCGAGT
>JBEBGT010000221.1:0-6114 GCA_040081365.1 Candidatus Eiseniibacteriota bacterium
GGCCTCGGGTACGAGGTAGCGCGCCCCAAGCCCGCGCGCGATGCGCGCGCGCAGCTCGCTCGAGGACACCTCGAGCCCGGGATTGGTGAGCCATACCACGCCGAGCCCCCGCTTCGCCTCCCGCGAGACGATGCGTCGGGCGCTCCCCGGCCGGCCGGCCACCACGAGCACGGCGCGTGCGGCGATGGCGGCCGGCTCGCGCCAGGAGTCGAACGTGGCGAACATGTCGGCGCCCATCAAGAGGTGCAGCGTGGCCCCGGGCCACACCGCGGCGAGCGCGGCCAGCGTGTCGGCGGTGTAGGACGGGCCGGCGCGCCGGGCCTCGATCGTCGAGACCGAGAACGCCGCGTTGCCGCGCACCGCGAGGCGGGTGAGCGCGACGCGGTGATGCACCGCGCTCAAGACACCGGCACGCTTGTGCGGCGGCTGGCCCGCCGGCACGAACACGACCTGGTCCAAGCCGAGTTCCAACCGCGCCCACTCGGCGAGCGCGAGATGCCCGTGATGCGGCGGATCGAACGAGCCGCCGAAGACGCCGATACGCGGACCCGTGCGGCGAGCGCGCAGGCTCCGCGTCGCACGCCCGGGAACGCGCGTCACGGCGTCAGGCCGTTCACACCCCCTGGCGAGGTGGCGGGCGGCGGTTCGTTGGGTGTGGTGTGCCGGCGCTTCGGTGTCGCATCGAGCCGCCACTTCGCCATGGCCTCGCGCGTGCGCGCGGACTTGAGCGCCGCCGGCTGGCCCGCGTACTCAGCCTCGAACTCCCGCAGCACCGTCAGCGCGCTGTCACGCTGCCCGAGCCGCGCGGTGGCCACCGCCCAGCCGATCAACGCATCGCCATACAGAGTGCTCTCGGAGTACTCGGTGAGCACGTTGCGGAAGTAACTGCGCGCCGAACCGTAGTCCTTGAGTTTCACGTACAGATCGCCCGTGCGATAGAGCTTCGTCGCGAGGCGGAACCGTGCCTCGGCGATGCGGCGCGTGGCTTCGGGTGCGAGCCAGTGCCCCGGGTGCTCGCGGCGGAACGTCATCCACTGTTCCAGCGCCTTGAGCGTGAACTCCTGGTCGAAGTCCGGACCACGTGACTGGCCCCACAGGGCCTCGCCGCGACGGAACACGGCCGAGGCCGCAGAGTCACTCTCGGGATAGTCGCGCTGCAGCCGTTCGAAGTCGCCCTGCGCAGCCAGCCAGTCCTTGAGCTTCAGGTGGCAGAGCCCCAGCAGGTAGACGGCCTCGTCGACGTTGCCCGAGCCGCTGCCCGACGTGGAGAACGGTGCCAGCACCTCGACGGCGAGCGTGGCATCGCCCTTGGCGTACAGTCGGCGGGCGAGTTCGAGCCGGCCGCCCTCGTCATGCACCTGGGGCAGCACGGAACCGCCGCAGCCCGCGAGCAGGGCGAGCAGGACGAGTGACGACAAGCGCTTCATGGAGGATTCCTTCGGGGAGCGCGGGATGGGTGCGCGCAACGGGCTCAGGGACGGTTCTGGAAGAACAGGGCCACGAGACCGCCGACGACGGCCACGACCACGATGGGCTCGAGCACCTTGTCGGCGTTGCGCTGCGGGACTTCGGCCTTGAGCTCAGGGTAGCGCTCCTCCTCGACCAGCGCGACCTGGCTGCGGGCGAAGCGGTCCACGAAGTTCTGACCGATGTCGCCGGTCCACAGCACGCGCGAGCTGTTGGGATCGCGCATGCTGATGCTGCCGGTGACGAGCGATTGGCGCTCGATCTTCACGCGGCCCGGCAGGATGCCGACGAAGCGCAGGTACGTGACCTTGGCCGAGCCGAGCGTGTATTCCAGCACCGGATCGCCGGGGCGGCCGAACATGAGCTTCAAGCTGTCGTCCGGGATCGGCGAGCGGCGCACCGTGACGTCGACCCCGCGGCGCGACAGCGCCTTCAACATCGCGTGCTCGAGCACGAAGTTGAGCGGATGCGTCTGCGCGGGCGCCAGTACGGCGTGCGTGCCGGAGTCCACCACGGCGCTGGCCAGCGCACGCGACACGGCGGTGTCGGCCACGAACTGCGTGAGCTGCAGGTTCGTGTACGGCACGCGCGGACCGCGCGAGCGCACGATCGGCTCCAGGTAGGTGTTCGCCACGGCAAGCGTGGAATCCTCGGGCGGCTTGGGACCGCTGGAGTAGCGGAACTTCTTCGCCTCCGCCGCCGGCACGAGCGAGACGAGCGCCAGCAGCACCAGCGGCACCAAAGGTCTGAGCAGTCGCATTCCAGGATCCTCTTTCAGCCGAGAATGTTGAGCGCGGGGTCGGCGGGCCGCTCCACGCGTGCGAACAGGTCGTAGGCCGCCGCCCCGGTGACACGCACCGTGACGAGCTGCCCGGGCGTGAGCCCGTCTCCCTCCACCACCACGCCACCATCCACTTCCCAAGCCATCCCGGTCGTGCGCGCGGCGTACTGGCCGCGCCCGGCGGGTCCATCGATCATCACGGTGAGCGATTCGCCGATGCGCTGGGCGAGCCGTTCGCGTGACAGCTGTTGCTGGCGTGCGAGCAACGTCGCGCGCCGCGAACGCCGGACGTTGAGCGGCACGCGCGGCGACATGGCGTACGACGGGGTCTCGGGTTCACGCTCGAACGGGAACACCACCACGTTCTCGAACGGCTCTTCTTCGATGTAACGCAGCAGCGTCTGGAAGTGTTCGTCCGTTTCGCCCGGGAACCCTACGATGAAGTTGGTCCGGAGCGCCACGCCGGGGATTCCGACGCGGATGCGCCGCACCAGCGCACGCGTGTCGCGCTCGGTCATGGCGCGCGCCATGGTGCGCAGCATGTCCTGTGCGATGTGCTGCAGCGGCATGTCGACGTACGGCACCACGCGCTGGGCCCGCGCCCAGGTGGCGATCAAGCGGTCGCTCCACAGCCGCGGATAGGTGTACTGCACGCGGATCCAGGTGATGCCTTCCACCTGGTCCAGAGCGGCCAGCAGGTCGGCCAGCTCCAGCCCACCGGGCAGGTCGCTGCCCCAGCCGGTCGTGTCCTGCCCGATCAGGTTCAGCTCCTTCACGCCCGCCGCGGCCAGCGCGCGCGCCTCGGACACCAGCTGCTCGAGCGGCTTCGAACGCTGGTCACCGCGCAACTGCGGGATGATGCAGAACGTGCAGCGATGGTCGCAGCCCTCGCTGATCTTGAGATAGGCGATGTGCCGCGGCGTCGTGAGCGCGCGCGGCGAATCGGCCGCCAGCGCGCCGCCGGGATCGGCGCGATGCACCACGCGTACAGGCTTCTTGCCCAGCAGGTGGCGGGCCGCCCCCACCACCTCGTGCCATTGCCCGGTGCCGAGCACGGCATCGACCATGGGAAACTCGGTGAGCAGCGACTCACCGGCGCGCTGCGCCAGGCAACCGGTCACGATGAGACCCTTCAGGCGGCGATCGGCCTTCAGGTCGGCGAGCTGTTGGATCGCGGCCTTGGATTCGCGCACCGCGCTCTGCAGGAACGCGCACGTGTTGATCACCGCCACGTCGGCCTCGGCGGGGTCGCCCACGGTGCGGAAGCCGTCCTTCACGAGCGCGCCCAGCATGTGTTCGCTGTCGACGGTGTTCTTGGGGCAGCCGAGCGTCACGAACGCGATCGACGGCGGCTTGGGCACACGCGATGCGGCGGGCTTGGGCGCGACTGGTCGTGCGGGCTTGCGGGCGTGTTTCGCGGCCGGCTTCCTCACGCTCATTCGAAGCCCTTCTGCTGCAGCCAGTGCTGGTCCACCAGGATCTCACGGGCCTTGCTGCCGTTGAACGGCCCCACGACGCCGAGCTGTTCGAGCTGGTCCATGAGCCGGCCGGCCCGCGAGTAGCCGACCTTGAGCCGGCGCTGCAGCAGCGAGGTGCTGCCCTGATTGTGCATGACCACCAGCTTGGCGGCCTCGGGGATGAGCTCGTCGTCCATGAAGTCGTCGCCCCCCTCGGCGTCACTCTCGAGCTCGGGCAGCACGACCTCGGTGGCGAGCGGCGGCGGCGCGGCGGTGACCGCGGCCTTGGCGCGCCAGAAGTCCACCACGCGCACGGCCTCTTCCTCGGACACGAACGCGCCGTGCACCCGGTAGGGCTCGGCCTTGCCGGCGGGCAGGAACAGCATGTCGCCCATGCCGAGCAGGTTCTCGGCACCGTTCATGTCGAGCACGGTGCGCGAGTCCACCTTGCTGGCGACCCGGAACGCGATACGGCTGGGGAAGTTCGCCTTGATCACGCCCGTGATGACATCGACGCTCGGGCGCTGCGTGGCGAGCACCAGGTGGATGCCGACGGCGCGCGCCATCTGGGCCAGGCGCGCGATGGGCTCTTCCACTTCGCCCGGCACCTGAACCATGAGGTCGGCGAACTCGTCGACGATCACCACGACATACGACAGCCGGTCGGGCCCCTTCTCCTCGATGTTGGCGGGCTTCAACTTGCCGGAGGAGACGCGCTCGTTATAGGTGTTGATGTTGCGCGCGCCCACCTCGGCCAGCAGCTTGTAGCGCTTCTCCATCTCGCCCACCGCCCAGCGCAGCGCGCGCGCGGCCTTCTTGGCCTCGGTCACCACGGGCATGACGAGGTGCGGAATGCCGTTGTACATCGAGAGCTCGACCATCTTGGGGTCGACCATCACGATCTGCAGCGTGCTGGGATCGTGCTGGAACAAGAGCCCGGTGATGATCGAGTTCAAGCACACGCTCTTGCCCGCGCCGGTGGCACCGGCCACCAGCACGTGCGGCATGCGCGTGAGATCGGCCACGAACGGCTGGCCGTTCACGTCGACACCGAGCGGCACCTTGAGGGCCGCATCCGTCTTCTCGTACGCCTGGCTCGAGAGCACCTCCCGTAGATACACCGTGCGGCGGCGCGGGTTCGGGATCTCGACGCCCACCGTGCCGCGGCCGGGCAGCGGGGCGATCACCCGGATGCGCGAGGCGCGCATGGCCAGCGCGAGGTCGTCCTCGAGCGACACGATGCTGCCCACCTTGATGCCGGCGGCGGGCTCGAACTCGAACATGGTCACGACCGGCCCGGGGTGGATTTCGGTGACGCGGCCATCGATATCGAAGTCCGCCAGTTTGGCCACCAACAGGTTGGCCTGCGTGGTGAGGTCGGCGGCGGTGACCAGGTCCTCCGGCTGCTGCGGCAGCTCGAGCAGCGACAGCGGCGGCAGCGCCTCGGTGGGTACCGGGCCCGAGGGCCGCGGCGGCTCCACGTGGGCGCGCACCTTCGGCTTGGCCGGGGCCTTGATCACGGGCACGGCGATGGCGGACTTCGGGGCTTCGGCGATCGGCGCGGACTTGCCGCGCGGTTCGGACGCGGCCCGGGTGTCGTCGTTACGGCTGATGCGCGGTGGCACCGGCGTGTCGTCCTCGGCATCCGCGACGGCCACACCGTTGGCACGCGCGGGCTTCCTCTTCGCCGTGTCCTTGTCGTCCTTGGCCCGCTGCTTGGCGGCGAGCCGCTGCGACTCGGCGCGCGTCTCCTGCCAGGTGCCGTAGGCGGCGGCCGCACCCTGTGCGGGCTTCACGAGCGCGCCGTGCATGATCGCGCCGATCCAGTGGAAGCCGAGCTCGCTGGCCGCGAGCGCACTCGCCGTGAGCAACGCACCGGCCACGACCCACGAACCCACCGCGCCGAGCGAGGTCTGCAGCGCGAGCGAAGCGGCCAGCCCCCAACCGCCCGACCACGTCCAGCGCTCGAGGCCGCCGAGTCCGAACAGCGTGCACAGCTCGAACACCAGCAGGGTGGCGAGCGCGCTCTTCAGAAGGAGCGGTGCGACCGGCTGCTCGCGCAGGCGGTTCCACGCCCAGAACCCGGCGAGCACCGGCACGAGGAACGAGGCCACGTGCCCGAACGCGAACGCCAGCACCCATGACAGGGCCGCGCCCACGGGACCGCAGGCGTTGGGGCTCTGCCAGATCGCGGCGTCCGGGGCGGGCCGGTGGAACGTGGCCACGCTCGCGGCGGCGAGCAGCGTGAACGCGCCCAACAGCACCGCGACGATCTGGCGCTGGCGCTTGCTGGAGATGGAGGATGAGGAGGACTTGGAAGCCACGATAGGTGTGCGCCCCGTTTCCCTGGGTGAGCGGCCGTGCGCCAGTGCCCTCGGGGCGCAAGCGGCCCGGCCCCTGTCTCTTATA
>JBEBGT010000222.1:0-6107 GCA_040081365.1 Candidatus Eiseniibacteriota bacterium
CACCAGGCGGCAGGTGGAAGGGCTCACCTCGCGGCTCACCGCGAGCGGGCTGGACGTGCCGATCTACCTCGGGATGCGCAACTGGCACCCGCTGCTGCCCGACACGCTCCGCGCGATGGCGCACGACGGCGTGCGTCGCGCCATCGGCTTCATCTGCGCCGCACACCGGTCGTACTCGAGCTGCACGCAGTACCGGCAGAACGTGATCGATGCGCGCGGCGACCTCCGGCGCGACGGGCTGCCGGACGTGGCGGTCACCTACGTCCGCGACTGGCACCACCATCCGGGATTCATCGAGGCGACCGCGCAGCACATCGAGGTGGCGCGGGAACGACTGCCCGAGCCGTTGCGCGCCAGGGCGCGCGTCGTCGTCACGGCACACAGCATCCCGGCGTCGATGTCCGGCGTGCAGCGCTACGTGGCGCAGTTGCGCGAGTCGGCGGCGCTCGTCGCCGGACGGCTCGGACTCGCCGATTCGGCGCTCGTGTTTCAGAGCCGCAGCGGACGCCCGGGCGATCCGTGGCTCGAGCCCGACATCTGCGACTACCTGCGCGCGGAGCGGGCCGCCGGGCTGGAAGCGGCGATTCTCTGCCCGATCGGGTTCCTCTGCGACCATGTCGAGGTCCTGTACGACCTCGATCACGAAGCGGCGGCGGTGTGCCGCGAGGTGGGACTGGCGATGACGCGGGCGGCGTCGGTGAACGACGATCCGCTGTTCATCGACACGATGGCGGATCTCGTGATGGACACCTGGCATCGCTACGAGCGCGGTCTGCCGCTGCCGGTCGTGTCGGCGGCGCCGCCGGAACGGCCGGAAGGGCCGCCGGTCCATCGCGGCGGACCAGCCCGGCCCTCGGCGTAGTGCGCGAACGGTGATCCGCTAGTCCCGTTCGATCTTCACCGACTCGATCGTGACCGGCGTGACCGGCCGATCGTTCCGCGTCGGCGTGACGCCGATCTTCTTCACCACGTCGAGCCCTTCGACGACCTCGCCGAACACGGTGTGCCGGTTGTCGAGCCACGGCGTGGCCGCGAGCGTGATGAAGAACTGGCTGCCGTTGGTGTTGGGGCCAGCGTTGGCCATCGACAGCACGCCGGCGCCGCGATGCTTCAGCTTGGCGCTGAATTCGTCGGCGAAGGTGAACCCCGGGCCGCCGGTGCCGGTGCCGAGCGGATCGCCGCCCTGAATCATGAAGCCGTCGATCACCCGGTGGAAGATCAGCCCATCGTAGAAGGGCCGGGTGACCTTTTCCCGCGTCTTGGGGTCGACGAACTCCTTGGTGCCCTCGGCCAGACCGACGAAATTGGCCACCGTCTGGGGCGCGTCCTCATCGAACAACCGGATCCGGAAGTTGCCCAGGCTCGTCGTGAAATGCGCATGCAACATTGATAGACTCTCTCTTTAGTAGGAAGCAGGGAACAGGGCTTCAGGGTGTTTGAGCCCTGGGCATCGCATCGGGACTCGCGCGCCGGGGCTCCTGGGCTTTGGCCCATGCCATCATACCCCGGCGCCCGGCCGTGTCTGGCAGGATCGGTCCAGCACACGAGACCCGAGCATGACGCACCGGGCGTTTTCGCCCGCAGAACTCTTTTGGGAGGACTCATGAGACTGCAATCGTTGGCCGCCGGCGCCGCTGCCCTCGCGCTGGTTGTGGGCGGCACGGTTGGCCTGACCGCACAGGCCCCCTCGTCGAAGCTTCGGAATCCGCTGGCACTGGTGGAAGAAGCACCCGCCACCTACAAGGTCAACCTCGACACCAGCAAGGGGCCGGTGGTCATCGAAGTGACGCGAGAGTGGGCCCCTCGCGGCGCGGATCGTTTCTACAACCTCGTCAAGAACGGGTTCTACAACGACGTGCGGTTCTTCCGCGTCATTCCGAACTTCATGGCGCAGTTCGGCATTCACGGTGATCCGGCGGTGGCCGCGGCCTGGCGCATGGCGCGGATCAACGACGATCCGGTGAAGCAGAGCAACAAGCGCGGCTTCGTGGTGTTCGCCACGGCCGGTCCGAACACCCGCACGACCCAGCTGTTCATCAATTTCAAGGACAACTCGGCGTCGCTCGACAATCAGGGGTTCGCGCCGTTCGGCCGCGTGATCTCGGGTATGGAAACGGTCGACAAAATCTATGACGGCTACGGCGAAGGCGCGCCGCGGGGGAAGGGGCCCGACCAGGGACGCGCGCAGGCCGAAGGCAACGCGTACCTGAGCAAGGAATTCCCCAGGCTCGACTTCATCAAGTCCGCCACGATCGCGAAGTAGTCGTCGAGTCCTTTCCGCCGTTCATGGCGCGTCGCGCGGCTCGTTCCGCGGATGCGCCGTGAGCGACGGGTCCGCGTGGCCGCCCTTCCGTTGAGCGATGTCCAAGGTCTCCCGCACGCCGCCTTCCGCTCTCGAACTCGCCTGCGCGGCCGTTGCCGGCGGTCAGAGCGCCGATCCGTTCGCGATCCTCGGGCCGCACCGCGTCGGCGACGGGCTGCTGGTCATCCGGGCCGTCCAGCCCGCTGCGCGCGGCATCGACGTGCTGCTCGGCGGCGTGGCCCACCCGATGCAGCCGCGTCCGGAGCCCGGCTTGTTCGAGGCCGCATTGCCGTTGGCGCCGGACGCCGAGGTCCCGGACTACCGGCTGCGGATCGGGTTCGCGAGCGGCGAGTCGCACATCGTCGACGACCCGTATCGCTACGGCCCGGTGTTCAGCCGTTTCGACCTCGACCTCTTCGGCGAAGGCAATCTGAATCGGGCGTTCGAGAAGTTCGGGTCGCACCGGGTGCAGCTGGGCCTGGCGACCGGCGTGCACTTCGCCGTGTGGGCGCCGAACGCGCAACGCGTGAGCGTGATCGGCGACTTCAATGGGTGGGACGGCCGCGTGCATCCGATGCGGCAGCTCGTCCCCTCCGGCGTGTGGGAGCTGTTCGTTCCCGACCTGCCCGACGGCGAGAAGTACAAGTTCGAGATTCGCACGGCCGAGGGACACCTGCTCGAGAAGACCGATCCATTCGGCGTCTCGTTCGAGCTGCCGCCGCGGACCGCCGCCATCGTTCGCGATCTGCGCGGCTACACGTGGGGCGACCGCGAGTGGATGACGGATCGGCTGGGGCATCGCGAGTGGCTCGACGAGCCGATGTCGGCCTACGAAGTGCATCTCGGCTCGTGGGCACGGATCCCCGAGGAGGACAATCGCTTCCTGACCTATCGCGAGCTGGCCGATCGGCTGCCAGCGTACGTGAAGGACCTGGGGTTCACCCACATCGAGCTGCTGCCGGTGATGGAGCACCCGTTCTCCGGGTCGTGGGGGTACCAGGTGCTCGGCTTCTTCGCCCCCACGAGCCGCTTCGGGCCGCCCGAGGACTTCAAGTACTTCGTCGACCGTTGCCACCAGGCGGGCCTCGGCGTCATCCTCGACTGGGTCCCCGGACACTTCCCCAAGGACGCGTACGGACTGGCGCGGTTCGACGGCTCGGCGCTCTACGAGCACGAGGATCCGCGTCAGGGCGAGCACCAGGACTGGGGCACCCTCATCTTCAACTACGGCCGCAACGAGGTGCGCAACTTCCTGCTGTCGAACGCGCTCTTCTGGCTCGAGGAGTACCACATCGACGGCCTCCGCGTGGACGCTGTCGCCTCGATGCTGTACCTCGACTACTCGCGCCGTCCGGGCGAGTGGATTCCGAACGCCTTCGGCGGGCGCGAGAACATCGATGCCATCTCGTTCGTGCAGCGCCTGAACGTCCTCACGCACGGCGAACATCCGGGCACCATCACCGCGGCCGAGGAATCGACCGCGTGGCCCGGCGTCAGCCGGCCGGTGCACCTCGGCGGGCTCGGCTTCACCTACAAGTGGAACATGGGATGGATGCACGACATGTTGCACTACGCGCACGAGGATCCGGTGCATCGCCGGTGGCACCACAACCTGGTGACGTTCTCGATGATCTATGCGTTCACCGAGAACTTCGTGCTGCCGTTCTCGCACGATGAAGTGGTGCACGGCAAGGGCGCGCTGCTCGACAAGATGCCGGGCGACGCGTGGCAGAAGTGCGCCACGCTCCGCACGCTGCTCGGCTACATGTGGGGACACCCGGGCAAGAAGCTGATCTTCATGGGGTGCGAGTTCGGCCAGTGGCGCGAGTGGAATCACGACCGCAGTCTCGACTGGCACCTGCTGGACGACCCGACGCACGACGGCATCCGCCGCTTCGTCCAGGCGCTGAACTGGCACTACCGCGCCGAACCGGCGCTGCACGAGTGCGACTTCCTGCCCGATGGCTTCCGCTGGATCGACTGCAACGACAACGAGCACAGCATCATCTCGTTCGTGCGGTACGCGAAGGACCCGGCCAACGCCGTCGTCATGGTCTTCAACTTCACGCCCGTGCCGCGCTACGGCTATCGGATCGGCGTGCCGGAAGGCGGGGCGTACGTCGAGCTGCTCAATAGCGACGCGGCGCTGTTCGGCGGCGGCGACATCGGCAACGCCGGTCAGGTGCACACCGAGGCCGTGCCGCTGCACGGATTCCTGCAATCGGTCGCGCTCACGGTGCCGCCGCTCGGCTGCCTGCTCCTCAAGCGGCGGACCTGACCTTCGTGCGCAACTCTCGGTCGCTGGCCGTTGCGCTCGTCACGCTCGGGACGTTCACCGACCTCCTCGCCTACTCGATCGCGGTACCCGTCCTGCCCGACCTGACGCGGCGCATGGGCGCCAGCCCGGCGACGATCGGATTCCTGTTCGCCTCGTTCGGCGTGACGCTGCTGAGCGTCTCGATTCCGATGGGAGCGATTTCGGATCGCGTGGGCCGGCGGCTGCCGCTGGTCTTCGGCATGATCGTGCTGTCGCGGTCCACCTTGCTCTTCGCGTATGCCCCGTCGTTGCCATGGCTGTTCGCCGCGCGGATGCTGCAGGGTGCCGCCGACGCGATCACGTGGGGCGTCGGCTTCGCGCTGGTGGCGGATCTGTACGGGGTGAGCGAACGGGGCCGCGTGATGGGGCTCGTCATGTCGGGCTCGAACCTGGGGTTCATGCTCGGTCCGTCGATCGGCGGCTGGCTCTACGAGACCGGCGGACCCGAGCTGCCGTTCGTCCTGGTGAGCGTCATCGCCGCGGCCGGCGCGGCGGGCTTCCTCCTGCTCAGACCGGCGTCGCCGGTCGCCGCGCGGGAGCCGGTGCCGTTCAGCCGGCTCATCCGCGTGCGCGCCATCGCCATCTGCGCGGTCGTCGTCGCCGTGGCGTCGGCGACCTTCGCGATGTACGAGCCGGTGCTGGCGCTCTACCTGTCGTCGGCCCTCGATCTGTCACCCAGCCGGATCGGGCTCGTGTTCGGTGTCGCCGCCCTGGCGTCAGCGGTCATGCATCCCGTGTACGGGCGACTGGCGGACCGGTACGGCGGGGGCCGACTGATGCTGATAGGGCTGCTGGCCGCCGCCGCCGTGATGCCCGCGATGGCTCATGCCGAAACGTATTGGGGAGCGCAATCACTGTTCCTGTTGCAGGTCGTCACGCTCGGCATGGTGGTGACCCCGTCGCTCACCTTCATGGCCGAAGCGGGGGCGCGGGCCGGCGCGTCGTCGGTCGGGGTCTCCTACGGCCTGTACAATTTTGCGTGGGGCTGTGGACTGCTCGGCGGCCCGGCGGTTGGCGGCGTGCTGTACGAGCGCATCGGGTTCACCCAGATGCTGCTGCTCTGGCCCATCGCCGTGCTCGGCACGGCCGCGGCACTCGCGTGGGCCGGCCGTGACGGAGACCGTGTCGGGCAACTCGTCGGTTCATCGGAGGACAGGTCATGACTCGCAGGTATGTCGGTGCCACACTCGCCTTTTCGCTCTGCCTGACGTCGCCGGCGTTCGCCGACGTGAAGTCCCAGGACAAGACGCTCGTGAAGTTCGAGGGCGCCCTGGGGCGCGTCATGAACTTCTTCGGCGGCAAGGCGGCCAAGGAGGGGGTGAAGACCACCGTGGCCGTGCAAGGCGACCGCAAGGCGACCTTCGGCGAGAACGACGGGACGATCGTCGATCTGCGCGAAGAGAAGGTCTATGACCTGGACATGAAGAAGAAGTCCTACACGGTCGTCACCTTCGCCGAGATGCGGCGCCGGATGGAGGAAGCCCGGAA
>JBEBGT010000667.1:0-1568 GCA_040081365.1 Candidatus Eiseniibacteriota bacterium
CCTCGAGGAGCCCGCCATGCCACACGCCGCGCCCGCCCTGCTGCACCCTGACCTCGCCACGTTCCAGCTCGCCGAGGGCTTCCACACGGCCGCCACCGCCTGCGGCCTGAAGCCGAGCGGCAACCTGGACCTGGGGCTGGTGTGGAGCGACGGCCCGTGCAGCGCGGCCGGCGTGTTCACCACCAACCGCGTGCAGGCCGCCCCCGTGCACGTCTGCCGCGACACGCTCGCGGCCGCGGCCGCGCGTGTGCGCGGCGTGCTCTACAACTCCGGCTGCGCCAACGCCGTCACCGGCGAGCGCGGCCTGGCCGACGCGCGCCGCATGCGCGCGCTGGGAGCGGCGGCCATCGGTGCGCGCGAGGACGAAGTGCTGGTGCTGTCGACCGGCGTGATCGGCCGCTTCCTCGACATGGACAAGGTCGCTACGGGCGTGACCGTGCTGCGTTCGAGCGCCGCGCTCGGCACGAGCGGCGATGCGGCCCGCGCGATCATGACCACCGACACGCGTGCCAAGCTGGCGAGCGCGCACGCCGAAGTCGGCGCTCAGCGCGTCCGCGTGGCCGGCTTCGCGAAGGGCGCCGGCATGATCCACCCCAACATGGCCACCATGCTGAGCGTGGTCACCACCGACGCGCGCATCGATCCCGTGCGCCTCGACCGCTGTCTGCGTGCCGCCGTGGAGCACAGCTTCAATCGCATCTCGGTGGACGGCGACATGAGCACGAACGACACGGTGCTGGTGCTGGCCTCGGGCGCCGCGAACGCCAACGTGGACGACGCGGCGGAGGCCGCGTTCACGCATGCGCTCACCGATGTGTGCGCCTCGCTCGCCCGACAGATCGCGCGCGACGGCGAGGGGGCCACGCGCCTGGTGGAACTGCGCATCACGGGGGCGGCCAGCGAGCGCATGGCGCACCGCGTGGGCGACGCCATCGCCTGCTCGCCGCTGGTGAAGACGGCGATCCACGGCAACGATCCCAACTGGGGCCGCATCCTGGCGGCCGCCGGCTACAGCGGCGAGCCGATCGAGCCCGAGCGCGTGCGACTGTGGTTCGGCGACAGCGTCACCGTGCAGCTGCTGGACCGCGGGCTGCCGCTGCCGTTCGAGGCGGTGGAGGCCTCGGCGCTCCTGAAGCAGGACCCGGCGGTGATCACGCTCGACCTGGGACTGGGTGAACACACCGCCACGGTGTGGACCTGCGACCTGTCGGCCGAGTACGTGCGCGTGAACGCGGACTACACGACCTAGGCAGGCGCCCCACTCCTCTTCATACATCCCACCCGGTGGGGTGACCGGGGGGATGCCGGAGCCGATTCGTTCGTGCCGGGGTCCCGGACCGGGCGGCGGACCGCCGCCCTGGGCTACGTGGGGCGGCCGCTCAGGCCGGGCGTCATCCGGGCCCGAAGCCCATGGCCAAGCCGTGCAACGAGATGCCATGGTCGTGTCGCGTGAGCCATGAACGACGGCTCCCTCCCCCACAGCGCGCGCACGGCCCGGGTGGCAACATCGGGTACCCATTAATATCTGTTGCAACGCATGAAACTGGGAGATAATCACGACCCGGGAC
>JBEBGT010000223.1:0-6099 GCA_040081365.1 Candidatus Eiseniibacteriota bacterium
GCGCGGCGCTGTGGCTCGGCCTGGCGGCGCTGATCGCGCTTTGCGCCTTGCTGGGGTGGCTGGTACCGTCCCACGCGATCGACTGGCAACCTGCGCTCGCCCTGCGGCAGCCCTGGCGCTGGTGGCTTTGCGCGTGCTGGCCGCATTCCTGCCGGGGCGATGGGCTTGGGGGCTCGACATGGGCCGCGACCTGGCGCCATGGTCGTGGTGGCTGCCGCTGGCGCTCACGCTGCTGGCGTTCGCACCGCCGGTGGCCACGGCATTCGTGCGGATCGTGCCGCGCGGCGAACGCGGCACGGCGGCGTTCGCGGTGGCGCTGGCCCTCACACTCGCGCTGTTCAGTTGGAATCACCCCGACCGTGCGCTCTACACCGGCGACACCAGCCTGCGCCATGGTGCGTTCGCCACGCTGGCCGACCCCACGCCGTTCGCCGAACAGGCGTTGCGCGGCGACTTGGCTCTGCACCATGCGCTGCCGCGCTGGGTGGCGGCGCACACGCCGTTCCGCACCGAGGACGCCGGCCGTGCGCAGGGCGCGCTGCTGGCATTCGTCACCGCACTCACCGGCTACGCGCTGGCACGCACGCTGGGCGCGCGCGGGGCGGTGGCGATCGCGGTGATGGCCGTGGCTGCGAGCAGTGCGGCGCTGGCGCTCGACAATGGCTATGGCAAGGCCACGGTGGAACTGGCGTGGCTCACCACGCTGATCGCCGTGGGGGTGGCGCGCGCCGCGCGCGACGGCGGCGGCGTCTGGAGCACCGGGCTCGCGGTGGCCGCCGCGCTGCTGCTGCATCGTTCGGCGATCGCGCTGCTTCCGGCGTGGCTGGCGTGCGTGGCGCTGGCGCTGCGCTCGCGCGCCTGGCACGGTGCGCGCGCGGCCACCGGGCTCGCACTCGGCGTGGCGGCGCCGCTCGCGGCACTGGCCTTCGTGCTGCCGCAGCTCACGCGCGTTTTGACGGGCTTCGACACCGCCAAGCACCTGCACGGCGGTGCCGTGGCCGCCATGGCGTTCGCGTTCACGCCCGCGCACATGTGGGACGTGCTGCAGATGTTGTGCCTGCTGGCGCCGTTGTCGCCGATCCTGCCGCTGCTCGTGGCGCTCGCACCGCGAGCACGCACGCGCGAGGCACTGGCCTGGGGCGCGCTCGTTCTGCCGCTGATCGCGCTCGCGCTGTTGGTGCAACCGCAGCACGGACTACCGCGCGACTGGGACGTGTTCGCGTTCACCGGTTCGGCGCTCGCCGCGCTCACCGCCTGGCGGGTCCGCACCGCACTGACCGACCCGCGGGCGTCCGCGGTGCTGGCGTTGCCGGTGGCGTTGGTCGCACTCGTGCCCGCGCTGCACTGGGCCGCGCTCCAGTCCG
Organism: Candidatus Eiseniibacteriota bacterium; assembly: GCA_040081365.1. GTDB lineage: Bacteria > Eisenbacteria > RBG-16-71-46 > RBG-16-71-46 > RBG-16-71-46 > JAIOPA01. Next base: position 1,365 of record JBEBGT010000223.1, read on the forward strand.
ATGCCGAACGCACGTGGTCGCGCGCGGAGTCGGTGCTCATGGGCCCGCCGGCGCGCGACCTGAACGAGCGCGGAGACAGCTTCGCGCTCATCGGTATGATGCGATTCGGCCGCGGTCAGTACGAACCGGCCCGTGCGCTGTTCGAACGCGCCGCCCAGGCCGCGCCCAATCCCAGCACGTTCGTGCGCATCGGCATGGCCGAGACCATGCTCGGCCGGCATGCGCAAGCGCTGGCGCAGTACCGGCATGCGGCGGAACTCGATTCCAACCTGGTCACGGCGTGGCGTGGTGTCGCGGCGGCCTCGAGCGCGCTGGGCGACCGCGAGCACATGGCGCAGGCGGTGCATGCGCTGGGGCGTCTGGAGCCGCAGGGCCAGACCGTGCGCGATGCGCGGGCGTGGCTCGAAGGCGGTTCCGCCGCGCGCTGAAGACGGCCGCCGGAGATCTGCGGCATTCGCGAGCGCCGAACCCCGCTGGAGCCGGCTGGGGTTCGAGCGCAGGCCGATGCTCGCGTTCGGCCGATAAGCACGCTGGCCGGGCTCTGGTGAGAGCCCGGCCAGCGTGAAAGTCGGTGAGGCGGAAGTCGGTGCTGAGCTGGGGGGTGAATAACGCTCGCGGGGGAACGAGCTTACTGCTGGGACACCATGTCCTTGAGCTCTTTCGAGACCTTGAACACCGGGACGCGCCGCGGGGGAACAGGCACGGCCTCTCCGGTGCGCGGGTTACGCGCGATGCGGGACTTGCGGTCCTTCACCCGGAACGTGCCGAAGCCTCGGATCTCGATGTGGTGGCCCTCGGCAAGCGCCTTCGCCACCGCATTCAAGAAGCAGTCGACCGTTTCGGCGACGTCCTTCTTGGTGAGGCCCGTGCGCTCGGAGATCTGGTCCACGATATCGGCCTTGGTCATCACATCCTCCTGGGGACCCTGACCTGGCAGCCGCGGATGGGCGGCCACGAAAGTCTGGACTCGGATACGGTAACCACTCCCCGGCCGCGGTGTCAATCCGCTCATGGACAAGGGGTTACTTCGATTCGCCCGGACCCTGGGCTGCCCCGCGGGCCACCCCGCGCGAGGGGCCACCGGGGGTGTCGGGCACGGCCCGGAGCCGGCCGGCCTCGATCGGATCGGCATCGGCGGTGGCCAGCAGCCGCTGGAGCCTGGGCTTGCCAGCCGCCACCTCGGCCAGCCACTCGCGGGCGAAGTCACCGGAGCGGATCTCGGCCAGCATGGCGCGCATCTCGGCACGCGAGCCCTCGTTGATGACCCGCGGCCCACGCGTGAGGTCGCCGTAGAGCGCGGTGCCCGAGATGCCCCGCCGCAGTCCGGCCACACCACGCGCGTGCAACAGGTCGGCCAGGTACTTCAACTGGTGCACGCACTCCAGGTACGCCACCTCGGGCGTGTAGCCGGCCTCGACCAGCGTGCCGTACGCGGCGGTGACCAGCGCGTTCATGCCGCCGCACAGCACACTCTGCTCGCCGAACAGGTCGATCTCGGTCTCCTCGCGCACGCTGGTGCGCAGCAGCTGGGCGCGTGCGCAGCCGAGCGAGGTGGCGTAGTGCGTGGCCAGCGCCCAGGCATCCTGCGCGCCGGCCTGATGCACCGCGAGGTACGCCGGCAGTCCTTCGCCGCGCTCGTACAGCTCGCGCAGCACGCGCCCCGGACCGGTGGGGGACACCAGCACCACGCTCGTGCTCGGAGCGAAATCGAGCGCGCCGTAGAGCAGGTTGAAGCCGTGCGCGAACACCACGGCGCGCAGCTCGCCCGCGGCCGCGGCCAGCTCGGGCCACGCCTGCGGCACGGCCTCGTCGGGCAGCAGCACGGCCAGCGTGTGCGCACCGGCCAGGGCATCGCTCGGGGCCGCGACCTCGAAGCCGTGCGCGCGCGCACGCGCCTCGGCGGCGCGCCCGGGCCGAGCCGCCACGCGCACGTGCTCGCCGGCGTCGCGCAGGTTGCGCGCGTGCGTCTCGCCCTGATTGCCGTAGCCCAGCACGACCACCGTGCCCAACGTGCTCGTGCCGCTCATGCCAGCCTCCGAATGACGCGCGAGCGTGCGCCGGTGCGGCACGCACGACCGCCGTTCCAGCACGACGGCCTCCGGCTCACAGGGAGCGGGAGGCCGTCGTGTTCATGCCATGGACACGGCGCACGCGGCGCCGTGCGTGCACTACTTCTTGGTCAGGCCCGACGACGACCAATCGGTCTTCTGGACCAGCGTCATGCCGGCACCCACGTCGAACGTGAACGCCTGCTTCTTGGCCTGGTAGACCCACGTCTGGTGCTTGCGGCTCTCGGCTGCCCAGTCGTACACCGCATCCGGCGCACCGAGCGCGGTGAACGTGTTGGCCGCGCCCGAGCCCGCCTTGGCCGTCTTGGCCGCGGCGGCCGGATCGGCCGCCGCCGTGCCACGGTCGATGGCGATCGACAGGATCAGCATCTCACTCGACTTGCCGGCGTTGTTGAGCTTGCCGTACACCAAGCCGAGCTCGCGGAACAGGTCCTTGGACTTGGGGCCGGCTTCCTTGATGTTCGCGAGCAGCACGTTCACGGCCTCGCCACCCTGCTGCATCTCGTTCAGGTTGCGCGCCAGGTTCAGGAGCGCGTCCTGGTCGTCCGGCTTGTTCTTGAGCGCCAGGCGCCAGTACTTCTCGGCGGTGCCCAGCTCGCCGGCGTTGCGCAGCGACTGCGCCGCCATGAACGCCATGTCGGCGTCCTCGGGCTTCAGGTCCGAAGCCTTGCCGTACGCCAGGCCCGAGGCCTTCCAGTCGGCGTTCTTGTTGGCGTTGCCCGCCGTCTGGGCCTTCTGCATGTAGGCCTCGCCCACGTTGGCGTGCAGGCCGCCGTCATCGGGCGTCTCCTTCAGGATCTGCGTGTAGTACGCGATGGCCTCGTCGTACTTCTTGCCGTCGAGCAGCTGCTGCGCGTACTGGCGGCGCGCCACGCGCTGCATGTCGAGCAACGCCTTGTTGCCGGGATCACGGCGCAGGCCCTCGCGCAGGATGTTGTCGGCGCCCACGAAGTCACCGCGCAGGTAGTACACGTAGCCCAGCATGCGCGTGCTCGAGATGGAATCCGGCAGCACCTGCGTGGCGCGGCGCAGCTGGCCCTCGGCCGCGTCCAGCGACTTCATGGCGTCCTTCTGCGAGTCGTTGAGCTCGGCACCCGCCTTCACCGGCAGCTCGTCGGTCATCTGCTGCGCGGCCTGGATCTTGGTGATGCCGTCGTTGTTCCAACGCACCCACGACGCCAGGCGGTCGAGACGCACGATGTCGAGCTTCTTCTTGTCGCCCTTGGCCTCGAGCCCGCGGATCGACGACGCGAACGCGATGCCGGCGTCGGCGGCGCTGTCGACCTCGGCGTAGGCCTTGCCCAGCAGGCCGATGGCTTCGAAGTCGAGGGAGTCCTCGCTCGCGCACATCTGCAACTGGTTCACGGCCTTGGCGATCTCGCGTTCGTAGTCCTCCTTGTTGCCCTTCGCCTTGTCGTTCATGGCCTGGTAGTAGTACTGCACGCCACCGGCGCAATGCATGTTACGCGCGGACGCGACGCCCGCGACGAGCAGCAGGGCCGCCGACCCGGCAGCCACGATCGTACGCTGGTTCAAGGCACTCCTCCTTGGACGAACCACCACCGGCTCCACGCGCGGGTGTTCCGGTATACCCAGCGGCCGCACGCTGCGCGCGGCCCGTTCCTATGAAGTCCGACTCACGGCGTCAACCCTACGATGTCAGGCCCACGATGTCAGGCCCACGACGTCAAACCAGTCGATTGCCGTTCACCACCATGCCGAACGTGGCACCCAGGTGGATGGCGGCCTTGCGCGACGCCAGCATGCGCGTCATGAAGATCTCGAAGTACTCCATCATGTGCGACATCGCCGGATCCAGCGTGAGCTCGAGCGTGATGTGCTTCTGGTCCTCATCCACGTTCAGGAAGCTCTTCTCGACCGCGTAGTTGACGCGGTCGTGGATGTCGAACTTGATGGTGTCGGCGTTGCGCACTCGCGTGCGGTGGACGTCGCTCTTGTCCGCCAGGATCAGCGCGGCGGCGATGTCGTTGACCGGATCGCCGTCGTTCTCGTGGTGATTCCCGATGGCGGCGATCACGGGCAGGATCTCCTCGTCCGGCATGCCGAACTCGCGCAGCAACTGCATGGCCATGACCGCGCCGGTCTGGGCGTGGTGGTCGCGATTCACCGCGTTGCCGATGTCGTGCAGCATGCCGGCGATGGCGGCCAGTTCGCACTGGCGTTCCGGCCGGCCCATGCGCTTCAGGACGTTGTAGGCGATGCGCGATACCAGCGTGACGTGCCGTTCGCCGTGTTCGGTATAGCCGATGGCCGCCAACGACGCGTCCGCCATCCGGATGTACAGCCTGACTTTCGGATGCTCGCGGATGAAGTCGTAGGTGATCAGGTGCGCGTCACCGCCGGTATGGGCGGTGTCGGTGGCGTGGCGGGTCGGATGGTGGCTCATGACAGTCATATCCCTTTGCGGGAAGGATGCCACCCTGGGGCAGGGCGGCGCAGGCCGGTCGGCGGGGCGACCTTAGGGTTGCAACTCCAATAGCGTCAAGCCTTGGCGGGCGCGTTGTCGTTCGCCTGACAGGCCGCCGGCGCCCGCCCGGGTGATGCGTGAACGCACAGCCTGCATTGGAGTTGCGACAGTACATGGGCACGCCGGCAACGAGAATACTGCAGCCGGGCCGCTGGCCGGTCCGATACACTCGGATCAC
>JBEBGT010000224.1:0-6095 GCA_040081365.1 Candidatus Eiseniibacteriota bacterium
CAACGTGGTGCCCATGCCTCCTACGAGCCCGCCGAGCGCCGACGCCCCGCACACCTCCGTCTTGCGCGAGGAGACCTTGGCCGCGCTCGAGCCGCGAGTGCGGGCCGCGGCGGTGCGTGGCGTGCTGTGTCTGTTCGCGGCACTGCTCGCGCTTGCGCCGTATGTGCGCGCGGTCGCGGGCGGGGACTCCGGCGCGGCGGCGGGCGTGAGGCTCGCCTTGGACGCCCGCGCGCTGGCGTCGGTGCTGTGGGGGGGCGCGGTGCTGTTTCCGTTCGCGGCACTGGCCTTGGTCCGCTCCGGGAGCGCCAGCGTGTGGGCGCGCTCACTCGCGGCCGCGCTCGCCGTGCTCGTGCTGCCCGTGCTCGTGGTGCACGCCGGGGGCGACAACCAGAGCAAGCTCCTGAACCTGGGCTTCGCGCTCGCCGCCGCGCCCGCGGCGATCGGCATCGCGCGCATCGCGCACACCCGTGCTCGCCGCGCCGCCTTCGTGCTGTTCGCACTTGCCGCGTGGTTGCCGGGCGTGGCGGCCATGGGTTGGGCGTACGCGCACCAGTCCGACGGCAGTGCCGATGCGCCGTCGCGGCCGCCTGCGGCGCTGCTGGTGGCCGTCCTGCGCGACGTGCCGGCCGCGGGCGTCGTGGTCGACGCCACGCAGGACACCACGCGCGGTGCCGCTCCGGCGCTGGCGGGTGCGACCGGCCGCGCCTTGCTGTGGAGCGGCGGCTTCATGGCGCGCAAGTGGGGCTACGGTTCCGCGGCGCTGCAGCAACGCGCCGCCGCGGCCGCAGCGCTCGCCACCGGTCGCTGGCCCGCCGACACGACGGGGGCATGGCTCGAGGCGCTCGGCCGCGAAGTGTGGGTGCTGGCCCCGGACGATTCGGCGCATGCGTCCGATCCGCGCTGGCACGTGGTGGCGCGCGCCGACGGCGTGGCACTGGCGCGCTTCGCGGCCCCGGTGGCGCCCTGAAGCATGGCAGCCCCCGGCGGGCGGATCCGCCGGGGGCTGCACGCGACTCGCGGGCCGATCACGGCGTCGCTTTGGCCGTCTCCGGTGCCAGCCGGATCACCGAGTAGTGATCGGCGGGGAAGTACTTCTTGAACGAGTCCGCTAACGATGCCGGCGTGAGCAGGTCGATGCGCTCGCGGCGCGTCGCGATGCGCAGCGGGTCCCAGCCCATCAGGCTGACGCTCTGCATGGAGCCGGTCCAGAAGCCGTTCTGCTTCATGCTCGTCTCGAGCTCGCGGCGCTGGACTTCCTGCTCCTTGCGGACGTCCTCGGCCGACGGGCCCGCATCGACGAGCTTCTGGACCTCGGATAGCGCGGCCGTGATCAGTGTGTCGGCACGTGCGGGATCGCACCCGAACGTGATGGTCATGGTGCTGAAGCCATCGAGCGGAGTCTGGTGCTGGAAGCGTGCTCCGACGCTGTACGTGCCACCCAGCAGCTCGCGCATCGTACTGCGCAGGTGATCGGACAGGATGCTGGCGGCCGAGTTCGCGCGGTGCTGGTCGAGTTCCTCGATGACGGCGCGTGTGAAGAACGTGATGCGCACGCTGCCCTTGGGCTCGCTGCCCTTCTTGACCTCGACCTTGGTGATGCCGTTCGGGAAGCGCGGTCCTCTGGCCACCAACTCCGAGGTGCGTTTGCCGGTCGAGGGCAGACTGCCGAGATAGCGCGTCAACAACGGCAGAATGGCGTCGCTCTGGAAGTTCCCCGAGAAGAAGAACGTGAAGTCGGCCGCGTTGGCGAAGCGCTTGCGGTAGAAGTCCAGCGCATCACCGAGCTTCACGGCCGCGACCTGCTCGGCGCTCGGTGTGCGGGCCATGTAGAAGCCGCCGGTGTTGACGGCGTTCGCGGAATCCCCGAACACCTGGTCCGGGCTGTTCGCGCGATTGACCAGGAAAGCATGGATCTGCGCCTTCATGGCGGCGAACGCATCCGGGTCCTCGGTCGGTTTCAGGAACCCGAGATGCAGGACCTGGAGCGCGGTCTCGAGGTCCTCGGGCCGAGTCGAACCGGTGACGCCGTGCGTGTAGGCCGAGGCGTAGGGGCGAACCGAGAACAGCTTGCCGGCGAGCATCTTCTGCATCTCGGCGTTCTTGAAGCCGCCCACGCCGCCGTCGTTGATCACGAACGACGACAGCCACGCGGACGTGTAGGCCGCGGAGTCCGCGAGTGACAGCCCGCCCTTGGCGTAGCTCGTGAACAAGATCTCGTCGGCCTTGAAGTCCGTGGGCTTCAGCCACACCTCGACGCCGTTGCCGAACTTCACGACCGTCACACCCAACTCGGCGATGCTGCGCTTGGAGGCGACCTTGCCGGGTGTGGGCAGCTTGGGCATGAGCGCGCGGTTCGCGCCCTCGTCGACCCAAGCCGCGGGCTTGGTATTGCCCATGCGTTCGAGCAACGCGCGCACCTCGGGCTCGGTCGGAAGTGCCGCACCGGCCTTCTCGGGGCCGTCGGCGAGCACGACACGGTTGTTCACCGACACCAGCGTGTCGGCGAGTGCATTGACCTCGGCGAGCGTGATGCCGGGCAGCAGGCCCTTGGCGAGCTTCACTGAGGCCTCGATGCCGGTCTCGGGCTCGCCGTTCAGGTAGGCATTCACGAGTGAGGCCGCGAGTCCGCGGCTCTCGGTCTTGTCGCGCTCGGCATACGCGCGGTCCAACTGTGCGACCTGCTCGCGCTTGGCGCGTTCCAGTTCGCTGGCGAGGAAGCCATGCGTGCGCACCCGGCCGGTCTCCTCGAGCAGCGCTTCGAGCCCCTTGGCCTGCTGGCCATCCTTCACCTGCGCCTGTACGAAGAACAGGCTGGTGCTGCGTGTGAACTGGAAGTTGCCCGCGAACGCGTTCAGGAACGGCGGGCTGGCACGATGTGCGATCTCGTCGAAGCGCGCGTTCAGCATGGCCGAGAACAGGTCGGCTTTGAGCCCGGCGCGGGCGGCGCCTGCGGTGTTCTCGGGCCGGCGCGTGCGCTTGCTCAGGATCGCCACACTCGACGACGTGGCTTCCTTGTCGGAGACGATGCTGACGAGCGTCTGCTCGTGAGCGGGCACGGCGTAACGCGGCACTTCGCGGCGGTCGTCGGGCTTCGGCAGGTCCGAGAAGTGCTCGGTGATGAGCCCGATCATCTTATCGGGTTCGATGTCGCCGATGGCGATGACCGCCATCCAATCGGGCCGGTACCAGTCGCGATAGTAATCCCGCACTCGCCCTGGCGGCACGGTCTGGAGGATCTCCGGCTTGCCGATGGGCAGTCGCACGGCATAGCGCGAATCGTGGAAGATGACCGGGAATTGCTGGCGCTGCATGCGCTCTTGCGCGCCGCGCCCGAGCCGCCACTCCTCCATGACGACGCCGCGCTCTCTCTCGATCTCGGTGTCGCTCATCCGGGCGCGACCGGCAAAGTCGGACAACGCATCGAGCCCCGTCTTCAATAGCGAATCGCGATCGGTGGGCACCTCGAGCATGTACACCGTCTCGTCGAAGCTGGTGTAGGCGTTGGCGTCGGCTCCGAAGCGCAACCCGATCGAGCGCAGGTAGCCCACCAGGTCGTCGGCGCTCTTGAAGTGCGCCGAGCCGTTGAAGTTCATGTGCTCGACGAAGTGTGCGATGCCCTGCTGGTCATCGGCCTCGGCCGTGGAGCCGACGGGCACCGCGAGCCGCAGCGACACGCGGGCTTCCGGTTTCGCGTTCTTCTTCACGAACCAGCGGATGCCGTTCGGCAGCACGCCGCGGCGGACAGCCGGGTCCCAGGTGAGCGAGTCGGTGAGCGAAGGAGCACCCTTCGCGCCGGTCGGGGCTTGCGCCTGCACGGGTGCGAACAGCGCGAGCGCCAAAGATAGCGCCAGAACGGCGAGCGGGACGTGACGGAGCAGGGCTGAACGGAGCGGGTGCATCGGGACCTCCGGTTCCAAGAAGCGAATGGGCGGACGCCCGGGTGGACGCCCGCCCAAGGGAGCTTGCATCGGATCGCTCGGCCGGTGTGGGGGACGCCGGCTGGCGGGACTACATGTGCTTGATGACGGCGTCGCCGAACGCGCTGCACTTCACTTCGGTCGCGCCCTGCATGAGACGCGCGAAGTCGTACGTCACGGTGCGCGCGGCGATCGCCCCGTCCATGCCCTTGATGATGAGGTCCGCGGCCTCGTTCCAGCCCAGGTAGCGCAGCATCATCTCGCCCGACAGGATCACCGAGCCCGGGTTCACGCGGTCGAGGTTGGCGTACTTGGGGGCGGTGCCGTGCGTGGCCTCGAACACGGCGTGGCCCGTGAGGTAGTTCACGTTCCCGCCCGGCGCGATGCCGATGCCGCCGACCTGCGCGGCGAGCGCGTCCGAAAGGTAGTCGCCGTTCAGGTTGAGCGTGGCGATGACGTCGAACTCGTCCGGGCGCGTGAGCACCTGCTGCAGGGTGATGTCGGCGATGGCGTCCTTCACGATCACCTTGCCCGCGGCGACGGCGGCCTTCTGCTCGGCATTGGCGGCGTCTTCGCCCTTGGCGGCCTTGGTGCGTTCCCACTGGTCCCACGTGTAGACCTGGGCGGCGAACTCACGCTCGGCGACCCCGTAGGCCCAGTTGCGGAACGCGCCCTCGGTGAACTTCATGATGTTGCCCTTGTGCACGATGGTCACGCTCTTCCGCTTCTGCGCGACGGCGTACTCGATCGCCGAGCGCACCAAGCGCTCGGTGCCCTCGCGCGACACCGGCTTGATCCCGAGGCCGGTCGAGCCGGGGAAGCGGATCTTCTTGTAGCTGCTGGGGAACTCCTTCTCGATGAACGCCAGCACCTTGGCGGCCTCGGGCGAGCCTTCCGCGAACTCGATGCCGGCGTAGATGTCCTCCGTGTTCTCACGGAAGATCACCATGTTCACCTTCTCGGGCGTCTTCACGGGCGAGGGCACGCCCTGGAACCAGCGCACCGGGCGCAGGCACACGTACAGGTCGAGGATCTGGCGCAGCGCCACATTGAGCGAGCGGATGCCGCCGCCGATCGGCGTGGTGAGCGGGCCCTTGATGCCGACCAGGTACTTGCGGAACGCGTCGAGCGTCTCGTCCGGGAGCCAGTTGCCGGTCTGGTCGAACGCCTTCTGCCCGGCGAGCACTTCCTGCCACACGATCTTGCGCTCGCCGCCGTAGGCCTTCTCGACCGCGGCGTCGAACACGCGCACCGAGGCGCGCCAGATGTCGGGGCCGGTGCCGTCGCCCTCGATGAACGGCAGGATCGGGTGGGACGGCACGGTCATGCGGCCGTCCTTCAGCGTGATCGCTTCGCCTTGCGTGACGTTCATGGTTGCTTGCTCCTGTCTGTAGGTGTGCCGCTGGAGGATCGGATTCAGGTGTCCGCGTCGTCACCGGCGGGCGCGCTTCAGCGGCGCAGCCGGCGTGACGAACGATAAGGATCGACGTCGAGGACCTCGCCACGGGTGTGCACGTCCTGCATGCCATGCCAGAACGCCACGCCGAGCAGCGCTTCGTGATGGGCGAGGAATGTGTCGAGCAGCTCCCCGCGAAGCCCCAGGAAGGTCCGGAATTCCTCGGGGAAGATATCCTTCTCGCCCACGTAGTACCAAGGCTCCCCGGCCTCGTCGTCGCCGTCCCGGGAGGCCGGCGGCAGTTCCCGGAACCGGCACTCGGTGAGTGGCGCCAGCTCGTCGTAGTCGTAGAAGATGAGCCGGCCGTGCCGCGACACCCCGAAGTTCTTGAGTAGCATGTCGCCCGGGAAGATGTTCGTGGCCGCCAGGTCGCGCAGGGCCTGACCGTAGTCCACCACGGCCTCGCGTGCGGCCCGGGGCTCGGCCTCGCGCAGGTAGAGGTCCAGCGGGCGCAGCCGGCGCTCGGTGTACAGGTGCCGGATCACCACCATCTCGCCGTCCACGCGCACGGTCTCACCGGCCTTGGCCAGCAACATGTCGAGCAATCCGGGGTCGAAGCGCTCGCGCGCGAACTCCAGGTGCTCGAACTCCTGCGCGTCGACCAGCCGCCCGGCGCGGTCGTGGCGGAACACGTAGCGGTACTTCTGGCGTACTTCGGCGTGCGTGACGGTCTTGGGCGGGTCGAAGCGGTCGCGGATGATCTTGAACACCACGTCGAAGCC
>JBEBGT010000225.1:0-6076 GCA_040081365.1 Candidatus Eiseniibacteriota bacterium
CCCCCTGCCCGCTGCGCGCATGCGGATCGCGTGTGCGAGCCTGTGGCTGTGCCTCGTGGTGAGTGCGGTACAAGCGCAGAGTTCACCCGACGCGCTCACCGACCAGATCCACTGGTCGTTCACCGGCCCGACGTCCGTGACGGTGGTGTGGCGCGGGCTGGCCTCCCTGGTGACCTACGGGACGGAGCGGGACAACCTGCCGTTCGCGGTGTTCGCCACCCCGTCCACACCGCTTCCGGATGGCGCGGGCCCGTTCCGCGAGGCGCGGATCATCGGGCTCGAATCGGGCACCCACTACTATTACCGCGTGGGCGCCGGTGACGTGCACGAGTTCGAGACGCCGCTGCCGCGCGGCAGCTCGGGTTTCTGGTTCGCGCAGGAGGCGGACGTCGGTTCGTCACGCACCTATCCCCAGGTGCTCACCACCCAGCAGCAGATCGCCGCCGACGAAGCCGCGGTCCCGGGCGACGACCGGCCCGAGTTCGTGCTGCTGAACGGCGACCTCACGTACGGCGATCAGGGTAACGTGGCCGACGTGGACCAGCACTTCAATGACGTCATGGTGTGGTCCGAGGACGCCGCCTACCTGCCGGCGTGGGGCAATCACGATTGGGACCCCGCGGGCTCGCTCAAGGGCGACCAGGTGAACAACTACAAGGGCCGGGTCCAGTTCCCGAATCCCCGGCGTTCGCCGGGCACGGGCACCGCATGCGTCGCGAACGACACGGTGCCGGGTGAGGACTGGTACTGGTTCGACTACGGCAATGTGCGCTTCATCGCGCTGCCGCCGGCGTCCGAGGGCGCGTGCGGCTATGCGGGAGCGCGGGTCGCGTGGCGAGCGGCGGCCGACTCGCTCATGGACCAGGTCGACGGCGATCCGCTCATCCGCTTCGTAGTCACTTACGGGCACTTCCCGCCCTACAGTTCGGGCGCCGACCACTCGGGTGACGCCGCCATCGCCAGCGATCTCGGCACGCTGCGCAGCCAGCATCCCAAATACGTGCTGCACCTGTCCGCGCACAGCCATCACTACGAGCGCTTCGATCCCGCCCAGACCGGCGGGTTGTTGCACGTCCTGAGCGGCGGTGGCGGCAGTGTCCTGGGTGGCCTGGCCAGCGCGCCGTTGCCCGCCACGGTCGTCCGCTATGGGCACACGCACCATCTCAAGATCCGCGTGAGCGCCGACCGCATCGAGGGCTACGCGGTGTGCGGTCCCGAACGGCCCGAGGAGAGCTCGAGCTGCGTGCCGGGAGCGCTCATCGACCAGTGGGCGATCGTGTCGGCGATCACGACCGACGTGCCGCCCACGGCGATGCCTCCGGCGGTTCGCGCCGGTTGGTACGACGTGCTGGGCCGGCGCGTCCAGCCGGGCACTCCCGGGGCGTACTTCCGGCCGGGCAAGCCGCGATTGATCGTGCGCTGAGCTCGCCCCGTGTCGCGACCCATGCTCAGCGCCAACCGCCCAGCAACAACTGCGCGAGCAGGATCTTGCTGACCGTGGCGATGGGCGACACGCTCGCATAGCCGATGCCGGGGCTGTCGTCGTGCGTCGTGTCGGTGGCGAATGCCAGACCCGCGGGCTGGGTGTGCACCCCGGCCGTGAGCCCCATAGCCAGACCGGCGGGAGCGCCGAGCCAGCGCGAGCTGCTCAAGAGCGCGAGCGTCGCGGTGAGCGTCGTCACGAGCGCCGCGACCGCGAGGAGTTCACCGCCGCCCCCGGCGCGGAACGTGGCCACGAACGGCGTGCCGGCGTTGACTCCCAGCGCGGCCAGGAACAACGCCAGTCCGAGCTGGCGCAACGTGAGCCCGGCGCTGTAGGGCAACTGCCACACGATCGGCCCCGTGCGTCCGCGCGCCCCCAGCAGCAAGCCCATGACGAGCGGGCCGCCGGCCGGACCCAGACGGAAGAACGTGCCTCCCGGCAGGGGCAGCGGCACGAGGCCCAGCAGCAGGCCGAGCGCGATGCCGAGCCCGAACGACACCGCATCGATCTCGCCCAGTGCGCGGTACGAATCCCCGAAGAAGCGCGACACCTCGGCCATGCGCTCGCGGGGCGCGACGACGCGCACGCGGTCACCCAACTGCAGCACGGTGCGGCCCTCGGGCACCAGGTCGGCGTCGCCGCGGCGCACGCGGGTGACCAACGCGCCGAAGCGCGTCAGCGTGCGCAGCACGGCGAGCGAGTGCCCGGCCACTTCGGGGCTCGACACGAAGATGCGGCGCTGGTCGAGTTCGTTACTGTGCAGTTCCACGCGCTCGTCCGAGTCCTCGCCCACCTGGGCGACGACGGCATCGAGCGCCTCGGGGAGCCCGACGACCGTGACGAGGTCCCCGGGCTCGAGTGCTTGATCGGGGCTCAGGAGCGCCCACTCGCCCGCCCGGCGCCGGCGGACGAAACGTGCGCGCACGCCCCATTGCCGGAGCAGGGTCTTGACCGGCGTGGCCGTGGCATCGGCGCGCGTCACCAGCACGAAGCGCACCTCGAGCTCGCCGCGCCTCGCGGTGCGCGCCAGCTCGCCCCGCCACCGGCGCCGCGCGACCGCGAGTGCCAGCAACAGCCCGAGCGCACCCGCCGGGTAGGCCACCGAGTAACCCACGACGGCCGAGGTGTCGCCCGCGGGCAGGCGCTCGAGCACGGCGGCCAACGCGGGCGTGTTGGTGAGCGTGCCGCAGAACATGCCCGCACACAGGCCCGGCGACCATCCGAGCCCGTGGCTCGCCAGCAGCATCACTCCTGCCGCTAGTCCCAGGAGTCCCACCGTCCAGGCGAGGTCGCGCAGCCCCTGCCGGCGGAACGAAGCCACGAAGCCGGGGCCGCTGGCGATGCCGATCGCGTACACGAAGATCACGAGCCCGAAGCTGCGCACGAACTCCGGCAGCTCGAAGGCGGGCGACAAGGCCCCGGCGGCGAGGCCGGCGAACAGCACCGCGGCGATCCCCAGTTGCACGCCCGCCACTCGGAGGCGGCCGGCCGCGTACCCCACGGCGAGCACGACGAACAGCAGCAGCATCGGCTGTGTCGCGAGCAGGTCGGCCAGGGCGCTCCGCATGTCACGCAGGATAGGTGAACGTGACGAAGCGTGCAGCTTCCCGCACCGCGCTGGCGCCTGCGGCGGCGCGGCGCGGTGCGGGTGCACGGGGTGAGGTCGCGGATCGACACCGCGAGCTCACGTCGGTCGGTCGTCCGAACGTGCGCCGGCCGCTGGACCTCAGTGGCCGGCGTGCGAGGGCCGCTCGTCGATGACGCGCCGGACGAGGTGCACGAGGGTGGTGGTCGGGAACGGCTTCTGCAGGAATGCCACGTCCTGCTCGAAGGCCGGCTCACTGCGGTCGCTCCCACCGGGATAGCCGGACATGGCGATCAGCCGCAGACCGGGATTCGTCGCGCGCAGCCGTTCGATGAGCTGGCGGCCATTCAAACGCGGCATCACCACGTCGGTCACCAGCACATGGACCTCGCCCGCGTGCATGGCGAGCACCTCCAGCGCGTGATGTCCGTCACGGCCCTCGAGCACACGGTAGCCCGCTCCTTCGAGCGCCAGCTTGAAGAGCTGGCGGACCGGAGCTTCATCCTCCACGAGCAGGACGGTCTCGTGCCCTCGCGCAGGCCCGGCGGGAGGCGACGGTGTGGGCGGCGAGGGTTGGAGCGCGGCCGCACTCGGCAGGTAGAGGCGGAAGGTGGTGCCCTGCTGCGGCGCACTCATGACCTCGATCTGTCCATCGGACTGCCGCACGAAGCCGTACACCATGGCGAGCCCCAGGCCCGTCCCCGCGCCCGGGGCCTTGGTGGTGAAGAACGGCTCGAAGATCTGGCCGCGCGTCGCCTCGTCCATGCCGCAGCCGGTGTCGCGCACCGACACGCGCACGTACGAGCCCGGTTGCGCATCGGGAAAGCGCGCGCGATCCGACTCGGTCAGATCCACCACTTCGGCGGACAGCGTGAGCTGACCGCCCCCGGGCATGGCATCGCGCGCGTTGATCGCCAGATTCACCACGGCCTGCTCGAACTGGCCGGGGTCCACCCGTGCCATGCCGGGTGTGCTGCTCGGCTCCAGTGTCAGCTCGATGTGCTCGCCGATCAACCGGCGCAGCATCTCGCGCAACTCGGCAAGCCGTGCATGCACGTCGATGACTTCAGGCAACAGCACTTGCTTGCGCCCGAACGCCAGCAACTGCCGGGTGAGCCGCGCCGCGCGCTCGCCGCCGCGCATGATGTTCAGGAGCAGGTCGCGGTCCGGGCTCTCGAGCGAAAGGTGTTCCAGTACCATCGAGGTGTAGCCATTGATCACCGTGAGCAGATTGTTGAAGTCGTGCGCGATGCCGCCGGCGAGCCGTCCGACCGCTTCCATCTTCTGAGCGTGCCGCAGCGCCCCCTCGAGCTGCTTGAGCTGAGTGATGTCGCGCGAGATGCCCACGAGCCCCGCCACCTCGCCGTCCGGCCCGCGGAAGACGTCCTTCGTGGTGAGGTAGCAGCGCGTCACGCCGTCGGCGGTGGCCGTCTCCTCGCGAGTCCGGCGGGCATGACCGCGCAGCAGATCGCCGTCGTGTTCGACCATCCCGCGCGCGGTCGCGCGGTCGAACAGCTCGAAGTCGGTGCGGCCGAAGACCTCGTGAGCGGTCCGTCCCAGGAACGCGGCGCCGGCCGTGTTGATGAGCAGGTAGCGGCCCTCGACGTCCTTCACGAACACCGCATCCGAGGTGCCCTCGATCACGGCGCGGAGCAGGTTGCTGCGCGCCGTGAGCTCGTCCTCGACTCGCTTCCGCTCGGTGATATCACGCGCCAATGAGACCCGGAAGATCTTGCCGTTGCTGAGGAACGGTTTGATGCGGATCTCGACCGGGAACGTGCGGCCGCCCACATGCCGGTGCAGGGTGTCGAACGAGACCGTCTCACCACGGTCCAGCCGGGTGCCGAGTTCGGCCATACGTTCGGGGGACATCGCAGCATCGAAGTGCATCGGGCTCTTGCCGATGAGCTCCTCGCGGGAGTACCCCATGGACTCGCACGCCTGCTGATTCACGTCCACGATCACGCCATCCGGCCCGTGCAGGAAGAAGGCATCCGTGGCGTGGTCGACGAACGTGCGGAAGCGCTCCTCGCTGGCCCGCAGCTCGGCTTCCGTGCGGCGCAGATGCGAGATGTCCTGCACCGTGCCGAACATGCGGCGCGGGCGGCCATCGGCGTCGAACGACACATGGCCGCGGCTGTGCAGTGCGCGCAGCTCACCCTCGGGGCCGGTGGCGCGGTATTCGACGTCGTAGATGGCCCGCCTTTCGAGCGCATCCGACACGGCATCGCGCACACGGACCCGGTCCTCGGGATGCACCCGCGAGAGCCAGTGCTCGTGCCAGGCCCCGATCTCGTGGCTGCGTTGTTCGGTGGCGAGTCCGAAGATGCGGCAGGTCTCATCGGAGAGCGTCACGCGCCCGGCGTGGTAGTCGCGTTCCCAGTAGCCGACCTGCGCCACATGTTGTGCGGCCGCGAGCCGGGCTTCGCTCGCTCGCAGGATGCTCACCATGGTCAGGCTCGAGAGCGCATCGGCCAGGCGGCGGCCGATCTCCTGCATGAGCCGGCGCTCGGCCGCCGACCACTCGCGCTCGCGTGAGCACTGGTGCAGGCCGAACATGTAAGGCTGGTCCATCTTGGGGTGCAGCGCGAATGCGAGGCAGGACCGGATCCCGTAGCGCTCGTAGATCTGGGGCATGATCTCGCGAGTGAGCTCCGTGGGCGCCGGCGAAGCGAGTGCCCGTTCCATGGTCCGGCTCAGCTCCGGGAACATGGGCAGTGCGCCGCCTTCGTTCAGGGCGCCGGGGTACGCCGGGTTCGTACGCTCCATGGGAACGCGCCACACCGAGGCCGAAGGGTCGCACGGGTACAGCAACCAGGCGCGGTCGCACGCGAACACGTGCAGCACCACCTCGAGCACGTCGCTCATCATCCGGCCCAGATCGTCCGTACCCTGGATCGCGCGATTGACCTTGTCGAGGCTCTCGAGCACCCAGAGGTGCGCCGCCCCTGCGCTCCGTGCATTCGCGCCTTCATCCTGCTGCAGGCGATCGACGCTCGATCCCACTC
>JBEBGT010000226.1:0-6044 GCA_040081365.1 Candidatus Eiseniibacteriota bacterium
GCTCGCGCGTGCGTGCGGGGCTCGACTTCCTGGCGGCGCGGCCGCAGGCGGATGCGGCGCGTCTGGCGGTGACGGGGTACTGCTTCGGCGGGCTCACGGCGCTCGAGCTGGCGCGGAGCGGGGCGCCGGTGAAGGCCGTGGTCACGTTCCACGGTGCGCTGTCGTCGGCCGACCCGGCGGATGCCAAGAGCATCAAGGGGAGCGTGCTCAACCTGCATGGCGCGGACGACCCGTATGTGAAGGCCGAAGAGGTGAAGGCCTATCAGGACGAGATGCGGGCGGCCGGGGTGGACTGGGAGTTCGTCCAGTACAGCCGCGCCGTGCACAGTTTCACCGATCCCCGCGCCGGGACCGACAACAGCAAGGGTGCGGCCTACAACGCCAGCGCGGACAAGCGGTCGTGGGAGGCCATGAAGGACTTCCTGGCCGAGCGCCTGGCCGGTTCCAAGTAGGCCCAGTCGTCGCACTCGCAAGCCGTTGCCCGCTTCCGCGAGCCGCCCGGCGGCGCCCATCTGGCGGCTCGCGCGTGACCGGGGCGATCACCCCGGAGGCCCGCGGAGTCTCCTCTTGGCCCATCCCGGCCTCTCGTGGCGATCTGCTGATTTGAAACACGATGGACACAGTTCGGCATTGAATCCCCACTCGGGCCGCGTCTAGAGTCCCCGAGTCAAGCCCGCACTTCCGAGCGACCCTCGTCACCCCCGGGACGAACGCCGGCGCTCCATCAGCTTCCGTCCTGGGGGATCCGATGCTCCGTGCCCGCACCGCCGTGCTCGCCGCGTTCCTCGCCTTCTCGCTCGCTTCCGCCGCGATCGCCGCCGTGGGAGCGCCCGTGCCGGGCGAGTTGATCGTGAAGTACAAGTTGGGGACGGGGCCCACCAGCCGGGCGCAGGCGCTCGCGCGAGTGCCAGACGCCCAACCCCTGCGCGAGCTGGCGATCATCAACGCCCAGCAGGTGCGATTCAGCGGCATCCCGATGGCCGAGGCCATCGCACGGCTGCGGCAGGATCCCGCGGTCGTCTACGCCGAGCCCAACTACGAGATCCACTTGGACCGCGTGCCCAACGATCCGCGCTTCGGCGAGCTCTACGCCATGCGCAATGTGGGGCAGACGGGCGGCACACCGGGTGCCGATATTCGAGCCACTTCGGCGTGGGACCTGTTCACCGGGGATCCCGAGGTCAAGGTCGGTGTCATCGACACCGGCATCGACTTCAATCACCCGGATCTCGCGGCGAATATCTGGACGAACCCGGGCGAGATCGCCGGCAACGGCATCGACGACGACCACAACGGCTATGTCGACGACATCCACGGCTACGATTTCGTGAACAACGACGGCTCGCCCATGGATGACAACGGCCATGGCACGCACTGCTCGGGCACCATCGCCGGCGTCGGCGACAACGGCATCGGCGTGGCGGGCGTCAGCTGGCGCTGCAAGCTGGTGGGCATCAAGTTCCTGAGCTCCGGCGGCAGCGGCACCACGGCGGCCGCGATCCAGAGCGTCCAGTACGCGGTCGCCGTGGGCGTGCGGCTCACGAGCAACTCGTGGGGCGGCGGTGAGTTCTCCACGGCGCTGTTCGATGCCATCCAGGCGGCCGGCGCATCCGGGCAATTGTTCGTCGCCGCCGCGGGCAATAGCGGTAGCGACAACGACCTCTTCCCGCACTATCCGGCGAGCTACAACTCCCCGTTCATCATCTCGGTCGCGGCCACGGACGATAGCGACCAGATGGCGGGTTTCTCGTGCTTCGGCCGCACCAGTGTCGACCTCGGCGCACCGGGCGTCGACATCCTGTCCACGTTCCCGGGCGCGAGCTACAACACGCTCTCGGGCACGTCCATGGCCACACCGCATGTCTCGGGTGCGGTCGCCATGATCATGGGACGCTTCCCGCTCGCCACGAACCTGCAGGCCCGTGACATCCTGCTCTCGTCCACGGACTCCATCCCGGCACTCGCGGGCCGCACCGTGACCGGCGGCCGTCTGAACCTGTTGCGCGCGATCCAACTGCCGGACAGTTTGCCGCCGGCCTCGGTGGCGGACCTCGCGATCGGCGAGGCGGGTTCGACGGCCATGGGGCTCACGTGGACCGTGCCCGCCGACGACGGCCCGGATGGCCACGCCGCGGGCTATGATCTGCGCTGGTCGCTCGCCCCGATCGACGAGGCGAACTTCGCCGCGGCGCAGCATGTGGCCACGCCGCTGGCCGGCGCGTTGGGGCAGACCGAGCACCTCGAGGTCCCGGGGCTGTCGCCCGACACGCACTACTGGTTCGCGCTGCGCGCGCTCGACCGGGTGGGCAACGCGAGTGCTCTTTCCAACGTGGTCGAGGCGACCACGCTCGGCGTACCGGCCATGGCGCTCGACCCGGGGTCGTTCAGCGCCTCGCTGCTCACCGGTGGCAGTGCGTCATTCCCGCTCACCGTGCGGAACACCGGCGCGGGCCGCCTCGACTTCTCGGCGCCGACTCCGGAGCAGTTCGTCGCCATCCTGAACTCCGCCGCCGACGGGGGTGGGGATCCCGAGGCGGCGTTCGACCGCAGCAGCGCCGGCCCGCGTCCGGGCTTCGTGGGTGGCAACGGCCCAGATGCCGGGGGGTATCGCTGGGCCGACAGCGACCATGCCGGCGGACCCGCGTTCGAATGGGTCGACCTCGCCGGGCGTGGCGTGCCGGTGCCGTTCGCGAACAGCGGAGCGCTGTCTCAGCCCATCGACCTGGGCTTCGAGTTCCCTTACTACGGTGGGCGCTTCCGCACGCTGCGCGTGAGCACGAGCGGTTACCTCACGTTCACGGGTTCGGCGGCGCGTGCCGCCAACTCCGTGCTGCCTGACGCGGGCCTCCAGGGCGACCTCGTGGCTCCGCTGTGGGGCGCTCTGGCACTGGGTGCGGGTGGTTCGGTGGAGTCGTCGCGCGAGGACGGGCGTTTCGTGGTCACGTTCCGCGCCCTCGTCGGCCGCGAGCCCGCCGACGGCCTGCACACGTTCCAGGTCGTCCTGTACCCCTCGGGTGAGCTCCGCTACCAGTACCTCACGCTCGGCGCCGCTCGCGATCGTGCCACGGTCGGCATGCAGGCGGCAGGCCGGGCCGTGGGTTCGCTCGTCGCGTTCAATACACCCTTCGTGCACGACCGGCAGGCGATCCAATTCCTGCCCGTGCAACAGTGGCTGCAGGTCACGCCCGCTTCGGGGCGGCTCGCCTCCGGCGCGTCCACCCAGCTCACGGTGCGCTTCGATGCCACCGGTCTCGCGGGGGGTGACCTGCTCGGCAACGTGATCATCGACAGCAATGATCCGGCCGCGGCGCACGTGCCATTGCCCGCCGCCTTGCACGTCACGGCGGCCCCGGATCTCGTGGCCTCGCCGGACTCGCTCGAGTTCGCGCCGCTGTTCATCGGGGCCGAGCGCGTGCAGCAGCTCACCTTGTTGAATCGTGGCACGGCACCGCTGCAGATCTCGGGTCTCAGCATCTCGCCCGCGGACTACGCCGCCCCGACATCCGCGATGACGTTGTTCCCGGGCAACTCCGTGCTCGTTCCGGTCACGTTCCGGCCGACAGTCGCCGGTCCCATCACCGGCGCGCTGATCGTGCACAGCGACGATCCGGACTCGCCGGATCACGCCGTGCAGCTCGCTGGCACCGGCCTCGTGCCGCCCGACGTGGCGCTGGCACCGGACTCGGTGCTCGCTTCGCTGTTCGTGGGCGGCACGGCGACACGCACGCTCACGATCACCAACTCCGGGGGCAGCGAGCTCCAGTATCGCCTGTCGTCCCGCCGTCCCGCGGGGGCCACGGCGCCGGCCGGTGAGCCGATCGCGGCTCCCGAGTCGAAGCGGGTCGCCGACGCGAACCGCCTGCACGCCGCCGACGCCGCGCCCGCCATCCACGCGCTCTATGCGGGCGCGAACATGGCGTTCGGCGTGAGTCTGTTCGGCGAGATCATGCCGTTCCAGTCCCCGGTCGGCGTCGAGCACCTGCAGGCCGGCACCTTCCTGTCGGGTTACACGCTCGCGTACCAATATGGCGGTGGCGAACGTCTGGCGTTCTCGGTGTTCAGCGGCGGGAGCGGGCTGGTCCCGGTGGCCTACCGCGAGCGCGAGAACACCGCCGCCCGCGTCGTGGTGGAGGTCACCACGGCCACCACCGATGGCGCGCTTCAGGTGGTCCGCACGATCACGTTCGAGCGCGCCGGGCATGGCGTCCGAGTCGAGACGCGGCTCCGCAACACGTCGGGGCTCACGCTGCCCGGGGTGATCTACAAGGAAGACGTCGACTGGGACGCGGACGGCAGCTTCCCGAACACCTGGAACTACGATCTCACTCGCAACCTCGTGTACGCGTCGGACGTGCACTTCGTGGGCATCGGCTCGGATCGCGCGCCCGACTTCATGGACGCCGACGGTTGGGACGACTTCGCCCGCAGCGGAACGTCGGTCGGCATCCCGGCCGGGCCGGTCACCGGTCTGGATGGTCTGGCGCTCCTGCATTTCGCACTCGGCTCGCTGCCGGCGGGGGATTCCTCGACGGTCGCCGTGGCGTATGGCGCCGGCAACACGCTGGCCGAACTGCAGGACGCCATCGATGCCAACGCTTCGTCGGTGCCATGGCTGTCGTTCGAGCCGCACGCCGGGACGGTGGGCGCGGGCCAGAGCCTGCAGGTCGCCGCGCGGCTGAACGCCGCGGGCCTCCTGGATGGCGACTACCACGCCGACATCGAGCTCGCCAGCAACGACCCCGACGAGCCCACGCTGAACGCCGGCGCACACCTGCATGTGACCGGTGCGGCGGACATCGTCGCGGTCCCGACCAGTCTCGACTTCGGCTACCTGTTCGCGGGTGCGAGCAAGTCGGACACCGTGACGGTGACGAACGCCGGGACCGCCGCGCTCGTGGTGAGTGGCGTGAGCGCCTCGCCGGCGGAGTTCCTCGTGCCGGCGGCCGGCTTCACGCTCGCGCCGGGTGAGGCCAGGAGGATCCCGGTTCGCTTCGCGCCGCCGCTGCGCGGCGACTTCCGCGGTGCGGTGACCATCGCCAGCAATGACCCAGACGAGGGATCGATCCCGATCGCGGTGCACGGGTTCGGACGCGTGCCGCCCGACATCCAGCTGCCGCTCGACTCGCTGCTGGCCGACCTGATCACGGGCGAGACTCGCGTGCACACGCTGCAACTGGACAACACCGGTGGGGGCGAACTGTTCTGGGATGCCACGGTGGGGCCGCGCACGGTGCTCGAGGCCACGCCGGTGTTCGGGTCCTCCGCGCCCACGCTGGACAAGCAGACCGCCACCTCGGCGCCGCCCGCACCGGCCAAGGACCAGCAGTACCGCGCCGCGGTCCCGGCGGCCGCGTTGCCGGAGCCGCTCTACCCGGCCGAGGCCGCACTGGCGGGGAACACGCTCGAGTCGACCCTGTCCAAGCTCGACGCGGGTGCCGCGGAGATCGCGGCGACCGTGCCCGACTCCTATCCGTTCTCCGAAGGTGTGTTCGGCAACAGCATCTCGGACGGTGGCGGCGACATGTACGACGGTGGGAACTTCCTGTCCACGCCGTTCGGCGGACTCAATTACTCCGACGGGGTCATCCAGACCTCGGCCACGTTCGGCACGGGTGGGCGCTATTTCACCCGCAAGTACCCCGGGCTGTTCGTCCTGGCCGCCGAGATGCAGGACGTCACCGCGTTCACGATCTCGGGCAACCTGGGTGCGGACGGCTTCGGCAATGTCGACGGCTCGATCCTGCAGATCCGCGCCGCGGATGCCACCTATCGCGCATTCGTGAAGCGCGTGTTCAATGCCGGCGACCCGTCGGTGAATCACATGGTCATCGTCGCGGACGATCCGGCGGCGACGCATTCGTTCGCACTCAACACGGACGACGATTTCCATCAGGTGACCGGACTCGCGCCGGCGCGCCGGCTCTATTACCTGCTCTATGCGGGCACAGGCGGCCGCATCGACGATGCCCAGGCCATGCAGGTGTTCGCGACCTTCCTGCGCGTCCTGGACCCGCAGCCGACCTGGCTGCGGCTCGAGCCGAGCG
>JBEBGT010000009.1:0-21753 GCA_040081365.1 Candidatus Eiseniibacteriota bacterium
GTGGGACATGTATGGCGTCAAGGCGAGCGAGTCGCTCACGAGCTCGGCGGGGCAACTGGGCAGCCGGCTCGCGAACCGCGCCAACATGGGGTTCGCCGCCGGGCGCGAATCGAAGCAGGGGCCCACGCCCGAGATGCTGCGGGCCTACTACCGCGTCGTCGCCGTGCTGTCCGGCGACATCACGAGTGGCGTGCTCGGACCGTTCGGAAACCGCAGCCAGAACGACATCGCGTTGTTCAACGACTTCCTCACTGCGGCGGGCGGGCTCGCCCAGCCGCGCGGCATGTTCGTGCAGGGCGACGGTTTCGGGCAATCCGAGAAGCAGGCCTTCGGCATCGACCCCGCTCACGGCACGTTCCTTGGCGACAAGTTGGGCGTGGTGTTCCGGAACGCCTCGTACCAATCGCTGTCCGGCAACACGAACCCGTGTGCGGACCTGCTCACGACCACGTCGCTCACCGCCGCAGGGGATGTGTTCGGCGTCATGAACACCTGCACCTGGTCCAACGACGTCTACCACCGCAACCCCGCCATCGGCGAGTCGGTGGAGGGCGCCTTCTATGAGAACCTGGGGGTGAACGGCCCTTACGTGGCCGACGTCGTGAAGCCCGCCACCGCACTGCGGCCGTGGATCGCGGTCACGAGCGGTTACGAGATCGAGCACCTGCTGAGCCGCTATTGCGAGACGGCGAGTGGCCGGGCGGCCTACTACTACTACATGTGGTTCAAGGCGTTCAGCTCCATCTGCGCGGTGGTCGGTTCGCCGCCCCAGCTCGATGTGCCCGGGCACGAGCATCTCGCCCGCGACTTCCTGCGCGTCGGCAGCAGCGTCATGCGCCAGAGCACGTCGAGCGTGCGGTTCGGTGTCTCGAAAGCGGGCCGGGTGCAGATCACGATCTACGACGTCACCGGCCGGCGGATCCGGCAACTCGCGGACCGTGTGTTCGCGGCCGGCGAGCACACCCTGGTGTGGGACGGCAGCAGCGATACCGGCGCCAAGGTGGCGCGCGGGGTGTACTTCATGAGGAGCAGCACGCAGCCGGAGTCCAAGCGCATCATCGTGTTGAATCCCTGAAGCACACGGGTGCGAGTCTCGCCGGGATGCCCGCACCCGTGCCGTACCGCGTTACCGGAGGAAGTCATCCAACACCGCCTTCCGCGGGAGCCCCCAGCTCTGGCGGACAGACACCGCATCCGAGGTCTGTCATGCGATTCCCGAACATCCTGGTCCGTACCGCCTTGTGGTCGGCCGCACTATCCGTGCTGGCCAGTGTCATTCCCGCGAACGTGCGCGCGCAGTCCGGCGACGGCGGGGAAGCGCGCACCGAGTCCGTGCTGCGCACCGCACGCGAGGTCACGTCGATGCTGCGCTCGCGCGCGCAACGGCTGGGCACGTCGGCGGGGCCCGACCCCGACACGGTGTACGTGGGCAAGTCGTTCTCGAACCATGTCGCGCCCGACAACTACTGGAACCTGTACACCGGCAGCTACCGGCCGGGGATCAACGATCCCGACAATGCCCTCTGGGACTGGGACCACACGACGGGCATCCAGGCACCCGACTCGCTGCAGGGCTGGTGGCCGTTGCACCGGCAGTACAACAGCGCCGGAGGCCTCACCTTACCGGACGACCTACGGCCCTGGTGGGCGCTCGACCATGGCAACCTCGGCAACTACGTGCTCAGCCAGCAGTCAACGGCCAAGCGCACGTTCGGCGTGGTGGGCTACTGGCATGGCGACCCGGGCAACACGGTGAACCCGGCCGGCTCGGTGCCGTGGACGCCGCTCTCGGGTACGCGCTCGGCGTGGTGCGGACTGCGCCAGCACGGCGACCTCACGGTGGTCGATGCCGTGACCCACAACGCGTTCAACCAGAACGTCGTGCAGTACCTGGGGGACGCTGCGTCCACGGGTTGCATCCAGCGCTTCCCGGGCTACGTCGACCAGATGGACCAGATGCTGTACCGCGACATCTTCATCACGAACAGCCAGTCGCTCACGGTGAGCTTCAAGTACCGCACGCGCATGTCCACGAGCATCAGCACGGCGGCGGCCACGCGCACCGGCTGGTTCCACGGTGATCCGCTGGCGGTCACGCCGGGCAACTTCATCTCGAGCTCGGCGACGGGCAGCAACGCGCCACAGGACTCGTTCATGGTGTACGTGGGCGCGCCGGTCAACGACGCCGCATGCGTGTACTCGGACGGCACCGCGCGCCCGGTGTACGACAAACAGCGGCGCTGGTTCTCGGAAGTGGTCAAGACGTTCGGTGCAGGGGCGACGTACTACGAGTTGCTGGGCAAGGCCGGCAACAACCCGGCCGACACTCTCGATGCCACGCCGGTCGCCACGATCACGGTGCCGGCCGCGCAGATCGCCAACATCCTGTCGCCGGCGACGTCGGGCAACGTGCGGTTGGTGTTCCGCTGCAAGACCAATCGCCTGTTCGCGGATTCCGACGCGCGCAACAGCGGCTACTCGTCGTTCGGTTACGGCGCGGTGCTCCTCGATGACGTGAGCGTGGACCTCGGCGCGGGCGCGGTGGCGATCGGCGACTTCGAGCTGCCCGAACAGGGTGGCGTGAACGCGATCGACAACCGCTTTCCGTTGCCGCTGGGGCTCGCGGCCACGGACGTGTGGCGGTCCACCGGTAAACCGCCGGGCGAGTACTTCCACATCGAGCATCTGGACAACCTCACCTACAACGACCTGTGTGGCCCGCCCAACTCGCCGGCACGACACTGCAACATCGGCGGGCTCGTCATCACGGCGGGCAACCATGACGATGGCGAGGGCGCGGGGGACTCACGCTTCACGGCGTTCCGCGAGATCTCGCAACTGGTCATGTCGCCGACGATCAACCTGGTCGGTGCCGGCATCGGCGGCGCGATTCCCAACTCGCAGGGCATCACCGCGTCCATCGCGGCGGCCAGCGACGACATCATGCTGTGGTTCGATGTCTACGCGGGCATGTTCAACCTGGCGTTCACCGGGAACAGCTGGGTGTTCGGCTCGCAGACCTATCCCGCCGCGCAGATCGGCAACAATGGCCTGGCTTGGGGACAGCCGAACTTCCCAGGCTTCATCGTGTCCACGCCCGAGCCGCAATGCTTCACCGACGTCGAGCCTTTCGCGGGGAACGGCACACCGCTCCGTACTTCGAACTTCACGGGGATCCCCGACTCGATCCGTTTCTTCCTCGCGCACCAGCAGCAGTGCTTCCGGTTCGCCATCTCGCTCGGGTGCAACAGCAGTGACGGTGGCTACTTCGACAACGCGAGCCTGGCGTTCGTCGATCTTCCCGGCGTGCCCGGGCAGGCGAGCGCAGGAAACGCGGTCAGCATCGGCGGTGTTTCGTCGGACATCTGGCAGTTCGTGAACGACACGTTCCCAGCGAATGAGACGGCGGGGCTCCCGGGCACCGCGGGCTTCGACACCACCACAGCCTGGATCCGCACCGGGCTCAACATCTCGCAAGCCACGGCAAACACCCTGCGCTTCGACATCCCGGGCGACTCCAGCGTGGTCATCGCGGGCAACGCCACGGTCACGGGTCTCGACGACCCGGCGCTGCGCGACGTCCGCGTGGACCTGGTGTTCCGCATCCTGCCCGGCCCCGGCAACTACCAGATCGCGGCGGGCCGCAACATGCTGCCGGGCGGCGTGCCCAACGGCACGCTGCTGCAGTCGCCCACCAACCAGACGGCCGTGGTGGTGCCGGGTGACGCCTCGTTCTGGGGGCAGTACATGGCCGATGCCGGCGAGGTCTCGGCCGGGAACCACAACGGCCACACGCGCTGGGACCCGCTCACCTGGAACTCCGCACGTATGGACACGGCACAGCTGAACGTGTTCCCGGTCGGGACCGGTGGCGCTTCGGTGCCGACCGGCCAGGGGCTGGTGACGAGCGGCTGGATGACCATGTACCACGAGAGCGACGCCAAGTTCGTCACGCTGGGCGTGAACAAGTTCAAGTGCTTCGTCATCGACACGACGAAGGCCTTCACCAGCTCGGTGAGCCTCAACAACGCCAGTTGCAGCGGTGTGGTGCCGGCGTGGCTCGCCGCCGTGCCGCAGGCGCGCACCGGTTTCGATGGTTCAGCGACCACGAAGGAGTTCACGAAGATCATCCCCGACGGGTTGCTCACGCCGGGCTCGCACGTGCAGTACTTCTACCGCAAGTCGCACGCCATCGACCCGTTCCTGCGCTATGCCATGTGCCCTGACACCAACTTCATCACGCCGCAGGTGAACGAGGGCCCGAACACCGACATGCACCGCTGGCAGCAGTTCTCGGTGCTGCCGGACCGCTGGAAGAACAACGTGTTCGGCGGAGCGGGCATGGCGTGCATGCTGTACGTGGACCTGGCCGATCGGCGCGGCAACGAGGGTGCCTTCGTGGGCGTCCTGGACTCGGTCTGCGCCACCGCGGCCGCGAAGCACGGCGCGCACAACGGCTGGTTCAGCTCCGGGACCGTGAACCTCAACGGGCTCGACGTGCGCACGAACATGAGCGTGGCGGTGAGCAACCTGAACTCGCAGCCTGGCACGACGTGGGATCTGTACGGCGTCAAGGCGGCGGAATCGCTCACGGCTTCCGCCGGGCAACTGGGCAGCCGGCTCGCGAACCGGGCCAACATGGGCTTCGCGGCCGGCCGGGAGTCGCGGCAGGGGCCCACGCCCGAGATGCTGCGCGCCTACTACCGGACGCTTGCGATGCTGTCGGGCGATCTCAGCTCGGGTGTGCTGGGGCCGTTCGTGAACCGGGGTCAGAATGACATCGCGCTGTTCAACGACTACCTCACGGCGGCAGCCGGGTTGGCGCGACCGCGCGGCATCCTGGTGATGGGCGACGGTTTTGCGCAGTCCGAGAAGGCGGCGGGCGGGTTCGATCCCGCGCACACGCTGTTCCTCACCGACAAGCTCGGCCTCGTGTTCCGGAACCCCTCGTACCAGTCGCTCTCCGCCAACATCGCCGAGTGCACCGATCTGCTGACGACGACGGCCCTCACCAGTGCGGGTGATGTGTACGGTGTGGCCAACAACTGCGCCTGGTCGAACGATGTCCTGCAGCGGAACCCGGCAGTCGCCGAGGCTTCGGAGGGCGCGTTCTACCAGAATGTCTTCGTCAACGGGCCCTACGTCGCGAACGTGGTGAAGCCGTCCACGCCGCTGCGGCCATGGATCGCATCGACCGCTGGCTACGACTTCGCTCATCTCTCGTCGCGCTACTGCGAGGTCGAGATGGTTCGCGTGCTGTACAGCTACTACGTCCTGAACCGTGTCTTCGGCTCGATCTGCCAGATCTCCGGCCCGCCCTTCTGCCTGCTCGATGCTCCCGGCTCCACCGCGGGCGGCTTCCGCGATGCCATGAAGCTCGGCGGTTCGCTCATGCGCGGCCGGCCGGCACAGGTCATGCTCACGGTGGCGAACACCGGGCGCGTGCGCGTCGTGCTCTACGACGTGGCCGGTCGCAAGGTGCGCGTGCTGGCCGATCGCGTGTTCGCTGCGGGCGCACACACGCTGCAGTGGGACGGCACCGGCGACACGGGCGAGAAGGTGGCCCGCGGCGTGTACTTCGTGAAGAGCAGCAACGAGCCGGCGGCGCGCCGGGTTGTCGTGCTGTCACCGTAGGCCGAGGAGTGGTCCGGAAACGACCGAGCCGCCGTCCATGAGCGGCAGGTCGCGCGAGATGCCCACGAGTCCGCCCGCCGGGGCTCGGTCTTGTGTGGCGAGCGCTACTGCTTCTTGTACTGTGGCCGCGCCGGACGCACCACGGGATGCGCCTTCAACTGCTCGAGCGTCCATTCGATGGCCTTCTCGAGCTGCAGGTCGCGGCCGTCCACGCCCGACTCCGGCGTGTTCTCGACCTCGATGTCGGGGTCGACGCCGTGGTTCTCGATCATCCACTGGCCATCGGTGCTGTAGACGCCGAAGTCCGGCATGGTGACCGAGCCGCCGTCCATGAGCGGCAGGTCGCGCGAGATGCCCACGAGTCCGCCCCACGTGCGCTTGCCGATGATCGGGCCCACGCCCTGCTGCTTGAAGTAGAACGGGAACGCGTCACCGCCCGAGCCTGCGTATTCATTGGCCAGGATGCACTTGGGCCCGTCGATGCTCTGGCCCGGCGTGCGGAACGACTCGCCGTCGCGGTTGGACCAGTACGTCCACGTGCGGCGCATGAGACGCTCCACGAAGAAGTCCGGGATGAACCCGCCGCCGTTGAAGCGTTCGTCCACGATGATGCCTTGCTTGTCGACTTGCGGGTAGTAGCCCTTGCTGAACTCCTGGATGCCGCCGATGGCCGTGTTGGGCACGTGGATGTAGGCCACGCGGCCGCCGGTGGCCTTGGTGACCTTCTCGCGGTTCGCCTCGACCCATGCCGTGTAGCGCAAGCTCGCCTCGCTCGCGACCGGCTTCACGATCACCGTGCGCGGCTTGGCGTCGTTGGCGGACGAGCCCAGCACGAGCGTCGTCTGCTTGCCCGTGGTGCCTACGAACGCCTCGTACACGTTCTGCGGCGCGCGCACCGTGCGGCCGTTCACCGACAGCAGGAAGTCGCCCTCACGCACCGCCAGCCCGGGCTCGCCGAGCGGGGCCGAAACGTTCGAGTTCCAGTCGCGCGAACGGTAGATGCGGCCCAGCCGGTAGAGCCCGCTCGTGGCATCGAGGGTCCAGTCCACGCCGAGCAGGCCGGTACCCACGCGTGGCAAGCTGGGCATGTCACCGCCGCTCACGTAGGTGTGCGACGTGGACAACTCGCCGATCAGTTCGCCCAGGATGTAGTTCAAGTCCGTGCGGTGCGCCACGTACGGCACCAACTGGCGGTAGCGCTCGCCCACGGCCTTCCAGTCGAGCCCGCCCATGGCCGGGTCGTAGTAGAAGTCGCGCTCGAGCCGCCAGGCCTCGTTGAACATCTGCAACCACTCGGCGCGCGGGTCGACCCACGCCATCATGCCGGCCGTGGCCAGCTTGCCGTCGCCGACCTTCTTGCCTTCGGCCAGCTCCACGATGCCCACGGTGTCGCCCTTGCGGTACAGCATCTTGTCGCCGTCCTTCGACAGCCCGCTCACGCCGTCGAGCGCCGCGAGCACGGTCTTGTCCTCGCGCTTCTCGAGGTCGTAGAAGCGCAGCGACACGGGCGCACTGCCGTTGTCGTCGGGGGCCTCGTCCTGCGACAGGAACACGACCTTCCCGCGCACCGCGACCAGGCCCGGATACTGCCCGGCGGCCACCGGCAGCTCGGCGACGCGTCGGCCCAGGCCCTCGAGGTCGATGCGCGTGCCGTCGTCCTTGGCGGCCTTCTCGGACTTGTCGGCCTTGGCGTCCTTCTTGTCGCTGTCGTGGTCCGCCTTGCCGTCGTCACCGCCGGCCTCTTCGTCGCTCTCGGGGCTCACGGGCGAGGCCAGCGAGTCGCGCAGCGTCATGGCGTACAGCTTGTCGGTGGCGCTGAAGTGCATGTTGAGTTCGAACCCGCCGAACTGCGGCATGAACGTGCGCTTGGACACGAAGAACAGGTACTTGCCGCTGGGGTCGAACGACGGCGAGAAGTCGTCCGACATGCCGTCCGTGACCGTGGTCGTGCGGTTGCTGGCCAGCGAGTAGAGCGCGATCACGCGGAAGCCCGCCGCGGTGTTCTTGTGATACGCCACCCAGCGTGAGTCCGGCGACCAGCTGAACGAGTGGATCTCGCCGTTCTCGCTCTTGTCGATCGACGTCGACTTCCCGCTCGCGACATCGACCCACAGGATGCGGCCGGTCTTGTCGGTCCACGCGATCTTCTTGGAGTCCGGCGACCAACCCATCCCGTACCGGAACGTGGGCGGCTCGTGCGTGACCTGCCGCGCCGCGGTCTTGCCGTCCGCGCTCATCACGTGCAACTGGTAGTCGCCCGAGGCGTCCGACCAGTACGCGATCCACTTGCCGTCGGGCGACCACACCGGATCGCGCTCGCGCACCGCGGGCGTGCCGGTGAGGTTGCGCACGTCGCCCTTCTCGGCCGGCACGCTGAACAGGTCGCCGCGCGCCTCGATCACCGCGCGCTTGGCGGACGGCGACAGGTCCATGGCGCCGAGCCAGTCTGCGACGCTGCGGTACTCGGCGCGCGTGGCCGGCTTGTCGTCGGGCACCAGCACCGACAACTTGCTCATGCTGCCGGACTTCAGGTCGAACACCCACAGCCAGCCGCCATTCTCGAACACGATGGCGTCGGAACCGATGCTGGGCCACTTGACGTCGTAGTCCGTGAACTTCGTGATCTGGCGCTGCGTCCGGGCGTCGAGGTCGTACGCCCACAGGTTCGCGGTGCGGCCGCCGCGGTCCGAGCAGTAGTACACCGTGCGGCCATGGAACATGGGCCACTCGTCCGCGCCTTCCCAGTCCTTGGTGATGTTCTCGGACCTGTTCGCCTTGGCGTCGTACACCCAGACGTTGGGCGCGTTGCCACCCTTGTAGCGCTTCCATGTGCGTCGGTCATAGGACGGCGACACGAACGCGATCTGGCTGGCGTCGGCCGACAGGCTGGCATACCCGGCCGTGGGCAGCGGCAGCAGCTCCTCGAGCCCGCCGGCCGCGGGCAGCTTGAAGAAGCGGTCGTAGCGCTGGATGTTCGACGCGCGTGAGGAGCGCATGAGGATCGACTTGCCGTCGGGATACCAGTCCGCCACCAGGTCGTTGCCGGGGTGGAACGTGAGCCGCCTGGGTTCACCGCCCGCGACCGGGATGGTGTACGCATCGGTATTGCCGTCGTACTCGCCCGTGAACGCCACGGTGTTGCCGTCCGGCGACAGCTTGGGGAACACCTCGAGCCCCTCGTGCGTGGTGAGCCGCTGCGCGGTGCCGCCCGTGCGCGCGACCGTCCACAGGTCGCCGGCGTACACGAACACGATGCGCTCGCCCTGGATGTCGGGCATGCGCATGAGCCGGCACTCCTCGAGCGCCGCGGCGGGAGCGGCCCACGGGCCGGCGGCGGCGAGCAGTGTGACGAGGGCGGCGAACAGCAGGCGGAACGGGCGGGGAACCATGAGGGCGTGGCCTCCGTGCAGGGGTCGGTACGATGACGGTGAGGGCGGGGGTGCGCATGAACCTCACCCCGCGTGCCGGGCGGCCCGGAGCGGATCCCGGGGCGCACGGGCGACGCAGTCTCCGGAGCGCGCCGGGCCCGGTCAAGGACCGCCTGCCGAGCGCCCCCGACTGGCGGCTGGGCGAGCTCCCCCGAATGCCTCAAGTGCTTGCGGCCAAAGGCCGATAACCGCGCGCAAGGGGTTCACTCGAGCCCCGCCACGGAGGGCCGGCTGCATGCATGACGACGCCCGCGACGGGAGTGGTGTGCCAAGGCGCGACGATGCGCCGTGGGCGGCATCACGACCGGGCTGGGACGAACCGTTGCTCGAGAGCCGGGCGGAGCCGTATCCGCAGGCGAGCGAGCCGGCGGAGCATGCATCGCTCCACGACCCTGAGCCGGGCTTGCCCGGCCGCGACGAGCCGCGCGCTGTGGACCCGGCGATCAAGGAAGCCTCGATCTGGCTGGCGATGTTCTCGCGCACGCTCAAGACCTGCCGGCTCTATGACGCCAGCAACCCCACCGTCAGCCGTTTCCGCGAGGAGCTGGCGGGTGCACTCGACCGGCTGCTGGCCGCGCACGGCACGGTGACCTATCGGTTCACGGCGGACGACGTGACGTGCGAGGGCCAGTCGGTGTACTCGGCCCGCTCGCGCGAGGACAACCTGGCGTTCGCGTTCTATCGCGACGGCGTGCGCGGGCTCACGCTGCAGCCCGGTGCGGACGAGCGCGAGCTGAACGCCGTGATCGATGCCGTGCTCGGCGTGACAGGCCAGAACCTGGATGGCGACGACCTCGTGACGCTGCTGTGGGAGGCCAACCTCCGGCACGTGGAGATCGATTACATCCCGGCCGAGGGCGAGACCGGAAGCGCTGAGGGTGCGGCCACGAACGTGCCCGAGGACGGCGCGGGACCGCTGTTGCCGTGGCCCACGTCCGAGGCCACGCCGGGCGACGAGGGCGGCGCGGCCGTGCCGCTGGGCCCCAACGACACCTCGCCGGGGGCCGAGCGTTCCGAGGATTGGGCGCTGGGCGAGGTCACGCAGGAGGTCGAGGCCACGTTCGCCGAGCTCGACTTCATGGCCGCCACGGAGTCGCGCCGCTTCCTCGACGAATACGCCGCCGAGCGCCGCGTGCCGCCGCCGACGGCTGCGCTCGCCATCGCGCACGCCTGCCTGCACACCGAGATCACCGACGACGATCGCAAGGAGCTGGCGCGCTTCCTGCCGCGCATCCTGCGCGCGGCCCTGGCCGCCGGCGCGTGGGCGGATGCGCGCGAGGCGCTGCGCCTGGTGCGCGAGTCCAACACGGGCGAGTGGTCCGAGGAGACGTTCACGCAGGAAGTGCTGCAGCCAGTGAGCATCACGCGCACCGTGGAGAAGCTCGACAGCCAGGGGCCGGCCTCGGTGTCGGAGTTCCTGGCGTTGGCGCACGAGCTCGGGCCGGCCGCGCTCGACTGGCTCACGCTCACGCTGTCCGAGAGCCAGGCGCGCATGACGCGGCAGTTGGTGGCCGAGGCGATCGCGGTGCGCGCGCAGGACGACCCCACGCGCTTGTCGCCGTGGCTCAATGACCCGCGCTGGTACGTGGTGCGCAACGTCGTGCACATCCTCGGCTGGATCGGCGGCCCCCCGGTGGTGCCCCTGCTGCAGAGCGCGGTGCGCTACCCCGACCCGCGCGTGACGAGCGAAGTGGTGACGGCGCTGCAGGGCATCGAGCTGCGTCTGGCGCGTCCCGTGCTGATCAAGGCGATGGAAGGGGCGGACACCAAGTTGTTCTGCCAGATCCTGCAGCAGCTGTCGGCGGCCCGCGACCCGGCTGTGGCACGCTACGTGACGGCATTCCTCGCGCAGGAGAAATTCCTGCAGCGCCACATCGAGGAGCGCCGAGCGATCTACGCCGCCATCGCCAGCACGGGCGGCGACGAAGTGGTGACCGAGCTGGACGAGGCGATGAACGGCGGCAACTGGTTCGATCGCGAACAGGAAGTGCACCGGCATGCTGTCGCGCGCTGCCTGGCGCGCATCGGTACTCCGAAGGCGCTGCAGGCACTCGAGGCGGGTGCGCAGTCTCGGCGCGCGCCGGTGCGCCAGGCCTGCGTCGCGGCGTTGCAATCGCGGATGGCGGCATGAGCGACGCCCTGCCGAACGAGCGCGGCGACGCGCAGGTGCTCACCGAGCTCGGCGGGCCGCTGGTGCAGCGCATCGTGGCGCTCATGCGCACGGCGCGCACCTACGACGTGTCGAACATGGCATTCCAGCGCCAGATGCAGGAGTTCATCGCGGTCCTGCGCCGCCTGCTCGACGAAGAGGACGAAGTCACGCTGGTCGCGGTGGCCGACTACTTCTACCTGAACGGCGTGCGCGTGAAGGCGAGTACGGCGCTCATGGGGCCGTACCACACGCTACTCGCGGACTTCGAGCGCCGTCAGACGGGCGGACTGCGCTTCCTGCAAGGCGTGAACGAGGCCGAGGTCGAGCGCTTCTTCCAGATCTTCCTGGCCGCCGAGGATCCGGCGCTGGCGCCCAAACTGCCCGAGACCGTGGACGAGGCCTCGGTGCACAACATCGTGCCGTTGCCCGCCGCGCACTTGGACCCCGAGGACCTGGCCCGCGAGCTCGATGGCCTGCCCAAGCCGCAGGTGGAGCGCGCCAAGGCCCGGCAGGTGTTCTGGCGCGCCATGGTGGGCACCCGCAAGATCGTGCTGCGCGCCCGCCAGAACGGCCGCCCCGACCTGCGCCACGCCAAGCGCGTGGTGCAGCCGATCGTCGACAGCGTGCTGAAGAGCGAGTACTCGCTGGTGGGACTCACGGCGCTCAAGGACCACGACGAATACACCTACGCGCACTGCGTGAACGTGGCCGTGCTGTCGGTGGGCATGGGACAGGCGGTGGGCCTGCCGCGGCAGGCGCTGGCCGATCTCGGCGTGGCCGGCCTGCTGCACGACCTCGGCAAGATGACCGTGAGCGGCGATGTCCTGCGCAAGCCGGGTGCGCTCACGAGCGACGAATGGATGCAGATGCGCCGACATCCGATCGAGGGCGTCAAGATGGTGGCGCGCCTGCCGGGTCTGTCTCAGGTGATGATCGACTCCATGCGCGCTTGTCTGGAGCATCACATGAACTACAACCGCACGGGCTACCCGGACACGTCGGTGGACTGGGGGCAGGCCACGCTGTCGCGCATCGTGGCCATGGCGGACTGTTTCGACGCGATCACGGCGCACCGCGCCTATTACGTGCGCCCGCGTACGGCATTCGAGGGCCTGCAGGTGCTCATGGGCCCGAACCGCGTGAACTTCGACCCGGCGGTGCTGTGGGCGCTCATCAAGACGGTGGGCTTGTACCCCGCGGGCACCGTCATGCAGACGACGAGCGGCCACGTGGTCCTGGCGATGAGCCCGAACCCCGCCGACGTGACGCGCCCGACCTGCCGCGTGCTTTTGCTCCCGGATGGGAGCGCGCCACCCGAGGGCTCCGGCGACCTGTGGGAGCCGATGCCGGCGACCGAGGCCGTCGTGCGCGTGCTTCCGCCTGAGGAGCACAAGGCGAACACGGAGCAGTTGCTCGCGAGCTAGGTTCTGTCTGGGAATGCCGTGTGCGCGCGTTCCGGGCGCCGATGGCCTTGCAGCCTCCCGCCGATCGCCCAAGCCCCCAAAGCAAGAACAGGACGGCGAGCCAACCGCCGTCCTGTTCTGCATTCAGCAGGTCCACCGTGCGAGCCTGGACGCTCCCCGTTTGTTCCAGCCCCACCGCCGTGGACCCACTCCCCGTGGGCGCGACGTGTTACTCGTCGTCACCCTCGTCGTCGAAATCGCGGCCACGGCTGGAGCCGCGGCGGTCATCGAAACCGCGGCGGTCGAAGTCGCGGTCTTCGTAGTCCCCACTGATCCGGTTCCAGCGCCCGTCGTGGTAGCGCATGCGCCGCACTTCGCGGCCGTTACGGACGTCGATCACCTGGATCACTCGCGGGCCGCCGTGACGGAACTCGCAGTCGTCCAGCGAGTCGAACCACACGTCCGCGTACGGATCGTAGTAGCGGTACACGACCACCGGACGCGACCGGTACACGTGGCGCTCGTGCACCACCACCGGGTGCGCGTTCGAGTTCACCGCCGAGCCCAGGATGAAGCCGCCGATGAGGCCGGCGATCACTGGCGCCGCGCTGCTATGGCGTTCGCGGATGATCACGCGGTCGACGCCGTGCCCATTGCGCACACCCTTGAAGCGGCGGCGGCCGTGATCGGCAAGAGCGGGCGAGGCGAACGAGAGCACCGTGCCGGCCAGCAGGCCGACGGTGATCCAGCGGGTGAGGGTCGCGTTGGTCTTCATGGCTTCCTCCGGGGTGCGAGCTTCTTGGCTTCGTCCCGGAGTGAAAGCAGGCGCCGTGCCAGCCGCCGTGCGCAGCGGCGAGCCGCTGTGCCAGCAACGAGTTAGCGTGCTCGTCCCGGGCGGGCGCCGGCGTCCGGCGGCGCTGTGGCGTGGCGCGTGCGCCACACCGGGCGGCGCGGCTGCGGCAGCGGGCCGGGTACAGGCCGGTGCGAGCCGGTCGGACTCACGGCTCGCGCGCTGGTGGGTGCGCCGGAGCTACGGACGTGTCGCGGTGTGGTTGTTGAACGTCGTGCCGTTCGCCCCGACCTCACGCTGCCAGAGGATGTAGCCGTTCGGCCGGATCAGCGCATCCGTGGGCGAGAACGTGTAGCCGTTGTTGTGTCCGACCAGCACGATCTGGGTGTCGCGCGGCGCCGACGCGCTGACTTCGACCGTGCCACTCATGCCCAAGGACTGGTGCGCGATGCAACGGTAGTCATACACCCCTTCGGCGGTGAACTGCCGCGAGGCCGAGCTGCCCGCGGCGGGGAACGTGAAGTTGAACGTCACGGAGCCCGCCGGTGGCGGCGTGACGCCCGGGGCGGTGGTGCTGCCGCCGGACTTGCAGCCCGATGCGATGGCGGCGCCGATGCCCGCCACGGTCACCACGGTGATGAGCGCCGAACGCGGATGGAGCCGCGCGGCACGCTGGAATACAGCGATGGTGTCTCGGATCGACATGGAACCCTCCCAACCGGGGTATCGCGAGGGCGACCGGAAGATCCTGCCGCCCGGGCCCCGCGCACCGCAGGCCGCCGCGATGCTGCGCCCGCAGCGCTGTGCGGGCAAGCCCGTTTCCGCGCACGGGGGGCGGATCGCGGTCCGAAGCCCAGGTGCCTCGCGATCGACGCAGGGTGGTCCCATGCTTCACGCCCGCACTCGTCACCGCATGGGCCACGTCCGCGGAAAAGTCACGTCCCCGACCATCGGACCGTTCCGGTTCCGGCCCGTTCTCTCGCATGATGCCATCAGAGGAGCCTTCGCAAGCGGGCTCCTCCGGTGCAGTCCGCTGCACGACTCTCAGCGAAGCGAAGCGTCACGCACGCGGGCCCTGGTCCAAGACGGATCGGGGCCCGCGTTCATCCGGAAGCGCCCGTTCGCGCCGACCTCAGCGCGCGCGGGGAGGGCGGGCGTGTGGTGGCGGCGCGACCCGGCCCACGCGCTGGCTGCGCAGGAGGAACAGCGCCAGGCCCGCGATGAGCCCCCCGAGCAGGCACTCGAACGTCACGAACGCGCCGACCTTGAGCCACGCGAAGCCCGGGTGCACGAAGCGCGTGAGCCAGCCGGCTGCCTCCATGAGCAGCGCCGAGCCGAACGACGCCAGGATCAGTGCCGTCTTGCGCGTGTTGTGCATGGGCGCGAACACCAGCAGGTGCGTGAGCAGCAGCAGCACCAGCGCGAACATGGGCAGGTGCATGTGCGTCACCTCGAGCATGCTCTCGGCCGAGCGCGGCGCCATGAACGCGGCCTCGTCGCCGCGGTAGTACGCGGCCACGCTCGCGGGCGACAGCGTCATGTGCGCGAAGTACAGCGCACCGTTGCTCACCCAGAACGCGGCCAGCAACAGCAGCGCGAGTCCGAGCGTGAGCCGCATGTGCGGGTTATTCTGGAAGCCGCCGTTCTGCAGGTACTTCACGGGTGATCTCCTCCCATGGGGCGCGACACACCGGGCTTGTCGTTGCGCGCGCGCCGCAGTGCGGGTGCCAACAGCAGTTCGTGCCACGCCAGCGCCAGCCGCGCCGATTCGGCCACGGCGCGCGACGTGAGCGTGGCGCCCGCCAGGTTCGGCAGCGCTGCGCCCGGCGCCAGGCGTGCGTCCTGTTTGCGGTGCACGAACAGCTGCAGCCAGCGCGGCGCCGGACGGTAGTCCGGCGGTTCGAAGAACGCCAGCACTTCGATGCGTGCGATGCTCGTGTCGCGGGCCACGGCCACGAACAGCAACGCCTCGCGCGTGCGCACGGTGCGGCGGTCGGTGTACGCCGCGCCGGCGAGCGTGTCGCCGCGCCACGCCACGTACGCCGTCACGAGCCGTGCTTCGCAGCGCGCATGGGCGCGTTGCGAGACAGCCTGCTGGTCGGCCGCGTTCAGCACCAGCGTGCGCGGTTCGATGCGTGCACTGGGGAACGCGGCCGTCAGCGCGCCGTCGAGCGATTGCAGGGCCGCGGCGTTCGCGGTGCCGGCGCACAGTACGAGCGCTAGCGCACCCGCCGCGAGCCAGCGCCCCGCGCCAGCGTGCCGGTGCGGGGCGAACATGCAGGCGTTCACTAGAACAGCCACCC
Organism: Candidatus Eiseniibacteriota bacterium; assembly: GCA_040081365.1. Taxonomy (GTDB): domain Bacteria; phylum Eisenbacteria; class RBG-16-71-46; order RBG-16-71-46; family RBG-16-71-46; genus JAIOPA01. Next base: position 15,711 of record JBEBGT010000009.1, read on the forward strand.
CAGCGCCACGTTCCAGCGGCTCGTCTCGGAGTCGTCCCTGTTGCTGCGCTGTTCGCGGTCGGCCTTGAGCACCACGTTCGGGTGTGGCTTCACCGCGAGGCCGAACGTGAGGATCGTGCGCTCGAGGTCGGGGGCGTTGTTCACGCCCCGCAAGCTCGCGGGTTCGTCCACCTGCGTGTCGAGCCACTCCGCGCGCACGTATGGCGCCAGCATCAACGTCGTGCCGGGCGTCAGCCGCGGCGCCACATCGTAAGCCGCTTCGGCATAGCCGCCCGTGAAGCGCTTGCCCAGACCATCGTTGCCAGCGAGCCCGAGCTCGTCCGACAGCGCGCCGGCATCGCCGATCGTGCCGCCGGCGTAGAGCCCGCGCAGTTCGAGCCCGTTCCACTGCCAGCGTGCGTGCACGTCGTACATCGTGACGCGCGCATGCAGCGGCCCGGCGGCCGGGTTGGCGTCCTGCCACGCATCGCCCGTGTAGCCCGACGCGCCCACGAGCAGTCCGGGCGTGCCCTTCCAGTCCACGCGGCCGGTGACCGCCGGGTGCGTGAACAGCGACTGCGACGCGCCCTGCCGGCCCTCGCGCACGGCGCGCGCGGCATCGAAGTGCGCGGCGTTCAGCCCTTCGACCAGGTACGCGCGCCACTCGAGCCCGCGGGTGGTCTCGCCGAAGAAGCCCGCGCCCGCGGCCGACCAGGTGCTGGGGATGATGAAGCGCTCGGTCTCGGGGCGGCGCGCGCCGAAGAACACCGGCGGCTCGTGCTGCTCGTTGACGAGTCCCATGGGCACGAGGAGCTTGCCCGCGCGCACGCCGAACGCGCGCGACGCCTGCCAGTCGAGGTACGCGAACTCAATCGTGGCCTCGCCCGTGAGTTCGGCCTCGCCTTCGCCCGAGAGCGGGTCGACAGCGACGGCACCCACGTCACGCACGCCGGAGTGCTCGAACTCGATCTCGGAGTTGAACAGCAGGCTCGAGCTGAACTTGTGTCCGATGTAGAACACCGCGCGCAGCAGGTCGGCGCGCGGGCGCGCTCCCGACAGCGTGCCGTCCTCACGCGTGCGGTCCGACGACTCGAACAGCATCTCGCCGTAGCCACCGATCGACGGGCCGCCGGTGCTGGCGTACACGCGCGATGCGCCGGGCGCGAAGCCGTGCTTGGAAGCGTAGGCCGGCGCCGTGTCGGCGGCGGCCGAACCGAGCTTCAGCCGTTCGATCTCGGCCAGCGCGGCATCGAGCTTCTTCTCGACCTCGCCCAGGCGTTCATCGGTGGACTGGGCGTGCGCCGGGGTGGAGGCGGACGTGAAGGCGAGCAGCAGGAGCAGCATATGGAACAGTCGACGCATGGGAGGAATCCTCGTCGGGTGGAGGTTCAACGGTGATCGGTCAGGGTGAGCGCAGCGTTCGTCGGGACGACTCGTGCGGCCGTGCGGAGCAGGGACAGGTTCCAGGCGTGCGCCAGAACGTGCCCGTGTGCGGGCTCGAGCCACAGCACGCCCAGTTCGGGCCGAGCGGTGGCAAAGGCCTGCGCCGGGGCGCGCCCCAGCACGAGCAACGCCGTGCTCAGCGCATCCGCGCGTGTGGCGGACGCTGCGCGCACGCTCACCGAACCGCCGTTCGCCACCGGCCGGCCGGTGCGCGGGTCGACCACGTGGCCATGGCGCCGGCCGCCCACGGTGACGAAGCGTTCGGACTGCGCGCTGGTGGAGAGCGAGGCGTCGGTGAGTGCCAGGCTCGCGGCCGGCACATCGCGCCGGCCGGGCTCGGCCACCCACACGGTGTCGGTGCACGCGATCGCCAGCCGCTGCCCGCCCGCATCGAGCGTGGCCGTGCTCACGCCGCGCGCGGCCAACACACGCGCGGCGCGGTCGAGCGCGAAACCCTTGGCGATACCGCCCAGGTCGAGCTGCGTGCCGTTCAGGCGCACACCGCGCGCTGCGGGTTCGAGCACGACTCGCGCCCAGCCGGTGTGTGCGAGCGCACCCGCAAGTTCGCGCTCCGCAGGCACGCGGCCTTCGCCCCGCAGGTCCCACGCACGCGTGAGCGGCTCCACGGTGGGGTCGAATGCGCCGTGGGTGAGCGCGGCCAGCGTCAGCGCCGAATCGATGACCGCGAACAGCGGTTCGGGCAACGCGTCCGCCGCGCCGGCGGCGTTCAAGCGCGACAGCGCGCTCGTGGCCGACCAGTTGCTGAGCAGTACCTCGAGCGCCGCGACCTCATCGAGGGCCGCATCGAGCGCCGCACTGCAGCGCATGCTGTCGGCCGGCACGCACGGCGCGGCCACACTCCACAGCGTGCCCATGAGCCAGCGCGCACGCTGTAAGCCGGCGGCCTGCACCGGCAGCGCGCATAGCAGCAGCAGCGCCAGTGCGGCGCCGGATCGGGAGTGGCGAGCCATCAGCGCGGCGGCGGCGTGAGGCACGCCAGCCCGCAGTCGCTGCACGCGCGCGTCCCGCCGCACGAACGGTGGAACGCGTCGAAGCGCGAACGGAACAGCGCGCCGACTTCGCGGTCCTCCTGCAACAGTTTCAAGAAGTCCACGATGCGCTCGGTGGTGGTGCCGCTGATGTCGTGCTCGATCAGGCAGGCTTCGCGCTCGGCCGTCGCCTCGGGAACGCGCAGCACATCGCTCAGGAACGAGCGCAGCACGGTGAAGCGGTGGTGCACCTCGCGCGCCACGCGCTCACCCGCGGGCGTGAGCAACAGGAAGCGCTGGTCGTCGTGCGCCACTAGCTTGCGCGCCTCGAGCGGGCGCAGCCCCACCGACAGCGTGGCGGGGGTCACATCCAGCGCACGGGCCAGGTCCGCCAGCCGTGCGTAGCCGCGCTCGGCGTGCAGTTCCCAGATCGCACGCAGGTAGTGCTCCTGGCTCGGGCTCAGTTCGCGTTCGTGGTGGTGCTTGCCGGACAGCATGCGAGGCTCCAGAGTGCGGGGGTTGCCGGTGAGTAAGGCTGTTCAACTAATCGTTAGGGTAGCCTAACTACCAAAAGGGCGCCGGCCCGTCAAGGGAGCCATGACCTTCGATTCCGTCGCCGCACTGCTGTTCCAGACCCTGTGCACGCTGGCGCTGTCGGCCGTGCACCTGGGGTTGTGGCGCCAGCGCCGGCAGGGCTTCCACGCCACCTGGTCGGCGGCGTGGTTCATCTATGCGCTCCGTCTGGCCTTCATCGCCGCCTTCATGGACCGGCGCGACCTGGGCTGGCTGCTGGCGCACCAGGTGGTGACGCTGTGGTCCGGGCTGCTGCTGCTGTGGGCGGCGCTGCAGTTCTCGGTGCAGGCACGCTGGAAGCAGGACTACATCGCCGCGCCCGTGTTCGCGGCCGTGTGGGCGTGGTTCAGCGTGTTCGTCATGCACGACATGGCGCTGGCCGGCATGTCGTCGTCGATCCTGCTGTCGGTGGTCACGTTCGGTACCGGCGTCGTGTTCCTGCGCCGCGACCGGCAAGCGCCGTCGATGGGTGCGCGGCTGCTGGCGTGGGGCTTCATGCTGTGGGGCCTGCACCACCTCGACTACTCGTGGCTGCGCTCGCTGGGTTCGGGCGTGCTGCTGGGCGTGTTCATGGATGTCACGCTGCTCGTGCTGGTGGCCGTGGGCACGCTGGTGCTGGTGCTGGGCGAGGACCGCGTGGCACTCGAGCACCGCAGCGCGCAGTTGGAACAGCTCTCGAGCCTGCTGTTGCGCGCGCAGGAGGAAGAGCGCCGCCGCATCGCGCGTGAACTGCACGACGAGACCGGGCAGTTGCTCACCGCGCTCAAGATCGAACTCGACCTGGAGGGCCGCAAGGAGTCCAGCGCACGCGTGGCCCAGGTGCTGAACCAGATCCGCAACGTCAGCGAACTGCTGCGCCCGCGGGCACTGGACGACCTGGGGCTGGTGCCCGCCATGCGCGCCATGGTCGAGGACTTCTCGAAGCGCACCACGATCCCGGTGAGCATGCAGGCCGACGACACGCAGGGCTGGCCGCCCGAGGCGGCGCTCACGCTGTATCGTGTGGCGCAGGAAGCACTCACCAACGTGGCGCGGCACTCGGGTGCTGCGCAGGCGTGGGTGCGGCTCGAACGCGACGGCACGCTGTACCGCTTGGTGATCGAGGACGACGGCAAGGGGCTCCAGCCCGGGCTCACGCCGCATCTGGGGCTGCTGGGCATGCGCGAACGCATCGCCGCCGCGGGCGGCACGCTGCAGCTGGTGCCGGCGGCGCGGGGTGGGTTGCGCGTGGAAGCCACCGTACCGGTGGGAGGGACGGCATGAACATGACGCGCGCGGTACGGGTGGTGCTGGCCGATGATCACGCGTTGGTGCGTTCGGGCGTGCGCCGCGTGCTCGAGGCCTCGCCGGGCATCGAAGTGGTGGGCGAGGCCGCGCGCGGCGACGAGACGCTGGCGCTGCTCGCCGAGCTCGAACCCGACGTGCTGCTGCTGGACCTCAACATGCCCGGTGGTGACGGCTTCGAGGTGCTGCGCAGCGCTCGCGATACCGCCGGTGGTACGCGCATCATCGTGCTCACACTGCACGTGCAGGCCGAGTACGTGGCACGTGCGGTGCGCGAGGGCGCCGATGGCTACCTGTCGAAGGACCTGGCGGTGCAGGAGCTGCCCGATGCGATCGCCAGCGTGATGGCGGGCCGACCGTACTATTCGGCACCGGTGCAGGAAGCCCTCGCGCAGGCCATCCGCGAGGGCGGTGCGAATCCGCTCGAGAAGCTCACGCCACGGGAACGCGAGGTGCTCATCGGCATTGCGCGCGGGCTCACCAGCAAGGAGATCGGCGCGGAGTTCAACATCAGCACGCGCACGGTCGAGACGCATCGCGCCGCACTCATGCGCAAGCTGGAGCTGCGTTCCATCGCGCTGCTCACGCAGCTCGCCATCCGCGAAGGGCTGGTCGAGAAGCCGCGATAGAGAGCATTTCGCGCCCGGGTCAGTAGTTCGCCGCGCGTTGCGCCGTTTGGACCAGCTTCGCGCCGCGTCTCGCATCTCGCATGGAATCAACGCACTTCCACCTGCGGACCATGCGTGCGCACACACTCACTCCGTAGCTCTACGGATGCGAGAACACGCAACACTCCGAATATCCCTCGCCACACGTGAAGTCGATAGTCAGCGCATGGCTCCTTCACGTTGGTCACTCGCGGCTGTGTTCACCCCGGCCTTCGTCTTCGGACTCGCGACGTCGACAGCGTTGTGCGTGGCGTTCGCGCTGCCCCTTGAAGTGTTCGCGTCCACCGACTTCTCGCGCATCGCAGCCGACACGACCGTGCGCACGCTGGCCGACAGCACGCGCAAGCTGGGCATGGCCGACACGGTCACGATCTTGAAGCCGATGCTCGTCGACGCCGATCGTTCGCTCACGCCGGGCCGCGCCTCGGCGACCACCGTGCGCATGGATCGCGCGAGCCTCGTGCGCTTCCAGCCGTCGACCACCGCCGACGCGTTGCTGTCGGCACCGGGCGTCGACGTGTCGCGCACCGGCCCGTGGGCCTCGAAGGTGTCGCTGCGCGGCATGTCCGGCGAGCGTGTGTTGGTGCTCGTCGACGGCGTGAGGCTGCAGTCCGGCCGTGGGCACGGCGCGCAGACGTCGCTGGTGTCGGTGGACCGCCTGGAGTCGGTGGAGCTCATGCCCGGTTCGGGCGGCGCGCAGTTCGGTTCGGACGCCATGGGCGGCGTGGTCGAGCTGAGCACGCACCGCAACCTGCTGGGCGAGCGCGCCACCACGTTCATGATCACCGGCCGCTCGGGCGGTCCCGGCAACGAGCGGTCGGGCCTGGCGCGCGTGCGCTGGATGTCGCCGCGTTTCGCCGCCGAGATGTCGGGCGGCGTGGGCGGGCTCGACGCGCTGGTCACGCCGGATGGCCGTGTGGCCAACAGCAGCTACCGCGAGGACGACTACGCCGCGCGCATTCAGGCGCGGATCGCCAACTCGACACTGGACTTCGAGCGCACGCGCCATGCGGCGCACGACATCCAGTTGCCGGCGTTCAGCGACAACGCGGGTTCGCACGCCGAGTACCCCATCCAGTCGCGCGGCGCTTCGCGCCTGGAGTGGAC